>NZ_JBQEMS010000011.1:0-104663 GCF_052044265.1 Sinorhizobium sp. 22678
TTCTAGAGTCTGTCAGGTTTATGTTGAAACATATCCTGCATGCCTGAGATAGGCGGCGCATTCGTGCGGGTTGAAGGCTTTGAGGACTTCGCCGAGGCGTCTCCATGTCGCGTCGACGCTGCGCTCGTCGGATTTGCGCAGCAGGGTCTTCAGTTTGGCGAACATCATCTCGATCGGATTGAGGTCGGGGCTGTAAGGCGGCAGGAAGAACAGATGGGCGCCGGCATCGCGGATGGCGTTGCGCGCAGGCTTGCCCTTATGGCTGCCGAGATTGTCGAGGATGACGATATCGCCGGGACTGAGGGTTGGTGCCAGGCATTGCTCGACCCACGCGGTGAAGGCAATGCCGTTGATCGGGCCATCGAGCACGAAGGGCGCGACGATGCGGTCGTGGCGCAGCCCGGCGAGGAAGGTCAGCGTCTTCCAATGGCCATGCGGTATTCTGGCGAAAAGCGGCTGGCCGCGCTGACACCAGCCGCGGGTGCGCGTCATGTTGGTTTTGACCCAGGTTTCGTCGACGAACACCAGGCGGCGCGGATCAAGTCGATGTTGATGGGTCTTCCAGCGGCTTCGGAACCGCGCCACCTTCGGCCTGTCCTGTTCGCTGGCGATCAGCGTTTTTTTTAAATGTCTTGCCTTCGCGGCGCAGGAAACGCCAAACGGTGTCGTGAGAGACATCGATCCCGGCCGCCTTCAGATCGGCGGCAAGCGCCCGCACCGTCCAATCGGGCTTGGCCGCCAGCCGACGGTGAACCTCATCGGCCGCCGCGCCCCGCAGCATGGGTTTGACATGGCCACCCATCTTGGCCGGCGCCAAACCGCGGCCGGACCGGTCGAGCTGGCCGATCCGCACCGCCGTCGCCGCTGATATTCCAAAGCGCAACGCTGCCGCCCGCACCGTCATGCCTCCTGCCAAGGCGTCGGCGACGCGCTGGCGTAAATCAAGAGAAAGAGGTCGCGCCATCATTGCTGGCCTCCTCACCAGCAATGATCTTGAATCACAATCGAAGCAAAAAGGGAATCCCGGTTCGATTCAGCTTAAGGCTGACCGACTCTAGGGCCGTGAAACTACGCACTTCCGGACGGAAACCGTTACACACTTTTCCTGGAAGTGCTCTAACCTCACCCGAGAAGGTTGGCGAAGCGCACCGAATAGATTCGGTCGCGGCCAAGCATATGGGCGACGAGCTGCTGCCGCTCGAAAAGGCCGCTCATCTCACGGTGCCTGAGGTCGAGACCTCCCGTCGTGACCCCGAAAGCAGGCATGACGAGGCGCTTGCCGTCGGTCGCGAAGCAGGCGCGCCTCACCGATCTTTCCCGTCGCCTCACGGTCGCCGAAGGATGCAGGTGGCCGGCGATCTCGCCGATGCCGTCGCGTCTCGAAGGCTCGTGCCGGAAGACCAGGCCCGCGTGGCGGAGCTCGTCCATGGAGGCGCCGGGAAGCCCCTGTGCGCCGTCCGGATCATGATTGCCGTTGATCCAGATCCATTCGCGGCCGCAGGCCATGGCCGCGATCATCTGGCGGAAGGTCTCCGGCATTGCAGCCGATCCCTTCCGGTCGTGGAAATTATCGCCAAGACTGATGACGGTCGCGGGGTCGTGGCGGGCGATGACCGCCTCCAATATCCTGAGCGTCGCAAGCGTATCGTAGGGAGGCAGCATCATGCCGCGCCGCGCAAAGGCGGAGCCTTTTTCGAGATGCAGGTCGGATACGACGAGGGTGCGGCTTTCGGGAAAGTAGAGACCGCCGAGCGGATCGCAGATCGCGGCGATTCCATTGATGGACGTGCGCGCGTGCAGGGATGGGCTGACGGCAGGTGATGTCGCGTAGATGAGCCGATGCATGGTCATTGCGGTGTTCTTGTGTGTGGGCGAAAAAGGCTTCTTTCCTCCGGCTTGCCCCTCACCCTAACCCTCTCCCCGCACACGGGGAGAGGGGACGTGCCCCACGATACCGGTGAAAACGGTAGCGGCGGCGCTTGCCGCGGGTCCCTTCTCCCCGCCTGCGGGGAGAAGGTGCCGGCAGGCGGATGAGGGGCGCCGCGGAGGGGTTGGGGGCTTGGGGAGGATTTTCGCTCTCTCATAATTCTCTCATCCATCCGTACCGTGGCCGCTCATCGCCTCGTTGATCAGGTCGTCGGCCGCTTCCGTGAGCAGGAAGTCCTGCGCTTCTCCATGCACCGATTCCCGTCCGATCTCCAGCATTACCGGGATGGCAAGCGGCGAGATCTGATCGAGCCTGCGATGGGTGATATGGCCCTTGATCCGCTTGAGCATGGAGCCGAGGCGGTCGATGTCCAAAAGTCCCGTGGCCGCATCGTTGCGCGTCGCCTCTAGGAGAATGTGATCCGGCTCGTGCGCGCGCAATACGTCATAAATGAGATCGGCGGAAACGGTGATCTGCCGCCCGGTCTTCTCCCTGCCGGGGTGGCGCTGCTCGATGAGTCCAGCGATGACCGCGCAATTGCGGAAGGTACGTTTCAGGAGGAAGGATTCGTTCAGCCACGCCTCCAGATCGTCGCCCAGCATATCCTCGTCGAAGAGCTGCCCGAGCGACGGCGCCCGCGCCCGGAACGCCGCGCCCATGTCGTCGAGCGCCCAGATGGCGAGCGAATAGTCGGTCGCCACGAAGCCGAGCGGCTTCAGGCCGGCGCGGTCGAGACGACGGGTAAGGAGCATGCCGAGCGTCTGGTGGGCAAGCCTGCCTTCGAAGGCGTAGATGACCATGTAGTGCCGGCTGCCTCGCGGGAAGGTCTCGATCAGGAGTTCGTCGTCGCGCGGAAGCATCGACACGTCGCCCTGCAGCGCCAGCCAGTCCCTGACCTGGTCGGGCAGACCTGCGCGGCGGGCCGGATCGGCGAGCATCTTTCGCACCTGTGCTGCGAGATAGGTGGAGAGCGGAAACTTGCCGCCGGCATAGCTCGGCACCTTGGGATCGAAGGAAAAGGCCTGCGAGGCCAGGCACTCGTTCTCGCGGATGCCTTCGAAGCGCAGCACCTTGCCGGAAAAGACGAAGGTGTCGCCCGGGGAAAGCATTTCGAGGAACGATTCCTCGACTTTGCCGAGCGACATGCCGCCGCGGCCAAGCGAACCGCGCTGATTGCGCTTGACCATGCGGATATTCAACATCGGCGACTCGACGATCGTCCCGACATTGAGGCGGTATTGCTGAGCAACCATCGGGTTGGAGACCCGCCAGAGCCCGTCCTTCGTCTTGCGAATGCGGGCATAGCGCTCATAGGTGCGAAGCGCGTAGCCGCCGGTCGCGACAAGATCGACGGCGCGCTCGAAGGTTTCCCAGGGAAGCCGGGCATACGGCGCAGCGCTGATCACCTCGTCATAGAGTTCAAGCGCATCGAAGGGCTGCGCGCAGGCCATGCCCAGGATATGTTGCGCCAGCACGTCGAGAGCACCCCTGCCGATCGACGGCGTGTCCTGAGCGCCGACGTAATTGGCGTCGAGCGCCGCCTGGCACTCCATAACCTCGAAACGGTTGGCCGGAACCAGAATCGCGCGGCTCGGTTCGTCCATGCGGTGGTTGGCGCGGCCGATGCGCTGCGCCAGCCGGCTTGCTCCCTTCGGCGCCCCGACATGGACGACCAGATCGACGTCGCCCCAGTCGATGCCGAGATCGAGGGTCGACGTGGCGACGACGGCGCGCAGGCGGTTTTCTGCCATTGCCGCCTCGACCCTGCGGCGCTGGGCGACATCGAGAGAGCCGTGGTGCAGAGCGATCGGCAGATTGTCGTCGTTGATTTTCCAGAGTTCCTGGAACAGCATCTCGGCCTGGCTGCGGGTATTGACGAAGAGCAGCGTCGTCCGGTGTTTCTTGATGGCAGCGTAGACATCCGGGATTGCATAGCGCGCCGAATGCCCGGCCCAAGGCACCTGGTTCTCGGTCCGCAGGATGGAGATCTCGGGCTTTGCGCCCCCGGAAACGGTGATCAGTCCCGCATGGTTCTCCTTGGCGAGAGATTGAGCGATCAGCCAGCGCTGCAGATCCATCGGATCGGCGACCGTAGCCGAAAGACCCGTCGTCTGGAGACGGGGCGCCAGGCGGCGCAGCCGCGCGAGGCCAAGCGAGAGGAGATGGCCGCGCTTCGACATCACCAGCGAATGCAACTCGTCCAGCACCACATAGCGCAGGTCCTTGAAGAAGCGCTCCGCCTCGCCATTGGCCAGAAGCAGCGCGAGCTGCTCCGGCGTTGTGAGCAGTATGTCGGGCGGGTTGAGCTTCTGCCTCTGCCGCTTGCCCTGCGGCGTGTCGCCGGTGCGGTTTTCGATGCTCACCGGCAGCCCCATCTCGCCGACCGGTTTCATGAGGTTGCGCTCGATATCGACGGCAAGCGCCTTGAGCGGCGAGATGTAGAGCGTGTGAATGCCGGTGAAGGCCGCGCCGGGCGGGATCCTGCCGCGCCTGGTGATGTCGACGAGGGAGGGCAGAAAGCCGGCAAGCGTTTTGCCGGCTCCGGTCGGCGCGATCAGAAGCGTGCTCTCGCCCGCCTCGGCGCGTGAGAGAAGCTTGAGCTGATGGGCGCGCGGGCGCCAACCCTTTTCGGCGAACCACCGGAGAAAGGGTGAAGGCAACGTCAGGGCGTCGCCTTCCGGCGACGGAGAATCGATCCTGTCCACGCAGAACAAAGGTAGATCAAACGCGGCAAAAGAGAAGCCGGCATCTTCGTGCTGCTGCAAGGATTGACTCCCAACGAGAATCATGGATAAATTTTATCTACGATAGGAGATGCAGATGAAACTCGGCGACGGCGTCGAACAGGCCATTCACAGCGTGACGATGCTGAGCTGTCTTCAGCCCGGCAGTACCCTGTCGGCCGCAGCGCTTGCTGAGTTCCACGGCGTCTCGACCAGTTACCTGCTGAAGCATCTGCAGGCGATGTCGGGGGCCGGACTGCTCGAAGCCGTGCCGGGGCCGAAGGGCGGCTACCGGCTTGCGCGCGCGCCCGAGAAGATCACCCTGCTCGATATCGTCCTCGCGGTGGAGGGGGCGGAGCCCGCCTTTCGCTGCAACGAAATCCGCCTTCGCGGCCCCAATCCCTATTCCTGCAAGCCGGCCGCGCCGTGCACGATCAATGTCGCGATGCTCAGGGCCGAGCAGGCCTATCGCGCCGAACTCCGGCGCGTGACCATCGCCGGTATCATGGCCGACCTGAAAGCTATCGACCGCGACGGGGCGATCGCGGCGCGAACGAACGGTTTTCTCGCCCTTCATGAACGGAAATCGGGCAACGCCGCCTGATGTGAACCACCATCCAATCAGCCAAACAGGAGAAGATTATGCAGTCACGTCTGAATTTTGCGAAAGCCGCTCCGGACGCCTACAAGGCGGTCGCCGCGCTCGACAGCTATGTCAAAGGCTCCGGAATCGAGCCTCGCCTTATCCACCTGATCAAGCTGCGCGCATCGCAGATCAATGGCTGCGCCTATTGCGTGGACATGCACACCAAGGAGGCGCGCCACAGCGGCCTCAGCCAGCAATGGATCAACCTCGTCTGTGTCTGGCGCGAATCGCCGCATTTCGACAAGCGCGAACGGGCGGTCCTCGGCTGGACCGAGGCGCTGACCAATGTGGCCGAGACACGTGCGCCCGACGACGCCTATGAGGCGCTCAAGGCGCATTTCAACGAGGAGGAAATGACCAAGATCACCGTCGCTATCGGCGCCATCAACGTGTGGAACCGGCTGTGCGTCGGCTTCCGCGCCTTGCCCCCGATCGACGAGCCGGCCGTGGCGGCTTAGAGCGGGATGAGGAAAAGTGTGTGCGGGTTTCGGTCCGCACCACGCTCTCTAACCACTTGAGACTACACAATTCCCGGAAGCGATAGGGCTGTTACAGAGCGATGTAGCGGTCGGCGCGGTGGTTGATCGTCACGAAAACGTTGAGGACGACCGCGCCGATTACCGACCAGATGACGACCGTCGGCGTCGTCACGAAGAATGCTGCCGCCAGAACGATCATGTCGATCGCGAGTTGCACGAGACCGGCGCGAATGCCGAAGCGCTCCTGCAGGTAGATGCCCAATATACCCACGCCGCCGAGGCTCGCGCGGTGGCGGTAGAGCGCCAGGAGACCGTATCCGAGGAGTAGGCCGCCGATGAGAGCGGCCCAGCCCGGGTGAATCTGCCCGATCTCGAAAAGACGCGATTGCATGTCGGTCAGGAACGAGGTGAGCGCGATGGCAATGAAGGTCTTGAGCGTGAAGGCCGGACCGAGCCGCTTCAGCGACAGGTAGAAGAACGGCAGATTGAGCAGGAAGAAGGTGAGACCGAAGTTCACGCCCGTGGCGTAATGCAAAAGAAAGGCGACGCCGGCGGTGCTGCCGGTCAGAAGTCCGGCGCTCGCCAGGAAATAGAGACCGAGGGCGGCGACGAGGCTGCCGGAAAAGACGCCTTGAACGTCCTCCACGGGCGTGTGACGTGTGGGGCTTGTATTCCAGAGACCGAAAACGCTGCTTGCCTGTGCCATGGCTGACCCTCAGATCGCGACGAAATCACCATTGCTGCAGCGCACAAAAAAATTCAAGCAAAATATGTAAGCAATGCTGACCTATTTTCGCCGCACGCGTCGGGGAGCTGCATCAAGACGGCTTGCGGGCGAGGAATAATATCCCGGCGACGGGCTCGCCGGCATCCCTGCGGATGGTCGTGCGCTCGGTCCCGATCATGGACAGACCGCTCTCTTCGCAGAGGGAGGCGATATAGGTTTCCGGATGCGCGTAGCGCAGCGACGGACGCAGCACGAAGCCGTCGGCCCCGCCTGCATCCTCGGCGGAAAACGCGAAGAGCCCGCCCGGTGCGAGCAGGCGGTCGGCGATGACGAAGACACCTTCGAGATTGCCGAGATACATCAGAACGTCCGCCGCGCTGACGAGGTCGGCACGCCGCTGCTCCAGCCCGCCGAACACGCCCGAATCCTCGGGAGCCAATGAAAGGTCCGCCTGGGCGAGGCGGTCATAGACACCCTTCGCTTCGGCCTTGGCGAGCATATTGGCGGAAAGATCGAAACCCTCGAGGAAATCGGCGCGATCGCGGATACGTTCGCCGAAGAGCCCGGTGCCGCAGCCGAGATCGGTGACGTGGCGAAAACGCCCGACGCCGTTCACCCGGTCGATCAGGGCCGCAAGTTTCTCCGGGACGCTGTAGCCGAGCTTTTCGACGAGCGCGTGGTCGAAGCGCTCGGCATAGTCGTCGAAAAGGCGCTCGACGTAAACGCTCGGCGGCTGTTCGGGCGTCTCGGTAGCGCCGAGCAAAGCGAGCTTGAGGCTGGCGCCGAATATGTCTTCCGGATTGAGCCGAAGCGTATTGCGCAGCGCGTCGACGGCTGCCTCTATTCGGCCCGATTTCTCTTCATAGTCCGCCAGCCTGAACCAACCGGCCGCCCATTCCGGGGCAAGCTCCAGCGCCTGGGCCATGAGTTCCGCCGCACCTGGCGCATCGCCCGCTTCCGCAAGCATCTTCGCGTAGTCGGCGCGGCGGTCGGCGATCAGGTCGCCGGAGGAGAGCTGGTTGAAGGTCATGGAGATGCGGCTTGGTTGCGATGGACGCTTCTGACGCCGCAAAAGGCAAAATACAAGCGGATTCTGAAAGCGGCACCTCGGGCCGTCATGCCTTGCACGCTTGGGAATGGCGGCTTATGTGAAGGGAAACAGGAGAAGTTCTCGCTGATGTCGGACGGAATAAACAAATTCTTGGGGGACTCGCCGCTACGCGTGCTCGTCAAGCTGCTGGTAGTGTCGATCCTGGTCGGCTTCGTGATGACGGTCTTCGACTGGTATCCGGCAGATATCTATTACGGTATCCGAAACTTCCTCCTCGATCTCTGGCGGACCGGATTCGCGGCTCTCGGACGGGTGGGCGACTACCTGCTCCTCGGCGCGGTCGTCGTCATTCCGCTCTTCATCATTCTGCGTCTCTTCAGCTATCGACGGTAAGCATGCACGACCAGATCTTTGTCGCCCGCAGACGGCTGCTTCTGCGTGCCGGTGCCGTGGTCTCCCTCGGTCTTATCACCGGCTGCACCACCTCGAATCTCCTTTCTCCGGGCAGTGGTACGGGCAGCGATCAGACCGAAGCGACGCTCGGTTACGTCAACACGCTGCGCAAGGGCAGGGGTCTTCCGGCGCTTTCCGGCGACCCGGTCGCTTCCGTTGCGGCCATGCATCAGGCGGCACGCATGGCGAGCGCGGGCAAGATGCGGCACAATATCGGCTGGCGGGACAGTTTCTACGATCGGATGAAGGGGCAGGGCGTCACGCTGCCGGCCGCCGAAAACATCGCCGTCGGTCAGAAGGATGCCGGGCGCGCCTACGATGCCTGGTTCAATTCTCCGAAGCATCTTGAAAACATGCTCGGCAATTACCGGGGGCTCGGCGTCGCCGTGGCGCAGAATTCCGCTTCCGGAAACCGCCCCTATTGGGCCATGGTGCTCTGCAGCTGAGCTGATTCCCGGGTGACCTACGGAATCGGACCGTAGGGACAGGATCATGACGGCTACGCAAAGCCTCGAACGCGACACGGACAACCCCGAAGCCGGACCTTTCCTGGTCACCAACCGGCTTATCTTCTCGATCGCCCTGCCGATGACGCTCGGCTTTCTGACGACGCCGCTCCTCGGCCTCGTCGACACGGCCGTCGTCGGACGGCTCGGCAAGGCAGAGCTGCTCGCAGGTCTCGCGGTCGGCGCGGTGATGTTCGACCTCATCTTCACCACTTTCAATTTCCTGCGTGCCGCAACCACGGGTCTCGTCGCGCAAGCCTATGGACGGGGAGACCGGCGCGAACAGCAGGCGGTCTTCTGGCGTTCGCTCATGATCGCGCTCGTCACCGGCGGCACCATCGTGCTTATATCGCCCATCCTGCTTTCCGCCGGCCTCTGGCTTATGGGGCCCGGTCCGGAGGTTGCGGAGGTGACGCGAACCTATTTCCTCTATCGCATCCTTTCCGGCCCGGCCGCCCTCGCCAACTACGCCATCCTCGGATTCGTGCTCGGGCGCGGCGAGGGCACGCTCGGCCTGATGCTGCAGACGCTGATCAACGGCACCAATATCGTACTCTCGATCCTGCTCGGCCTCGTTCTGGGCTGGGGCGTGGCCGGCGTCGCGATCGGCACCGTGGCGGGTGAGGTGATCGGCGCGCTTGCGGGTTTTGCCGTCGTCTACGGCCGCTTCGACAGGAAGGACGCGCCCGGTTGGGCGATGATCTTTGCCGGCGACCGCCTGAAGAAACTGTTCGGCCTCAACCGCGATATCATGATCCGCTCGTTCGCCCTTCTGGCCGCCTTCACGCTCGTGACCCGGATCGGCACGTCCTTCGGGCCGGTGACGCTTGCGGCAAACGCCGTGCTGATGACGATCTTCCTTGTGGCCGGCTATTATCTCGACGGGCTTGCCACCGCGGCCGAGCAACTGACGGGTCGGTCGATCGGTGCCGGTTATCGCCCCGCTTTCGACCGGGTTCTGCGGATGACTGCCCTGTGGTCGCTGGGCCTCGCCGCATCGACCACGCTCGTCCTGCTCGCTTTCGGCAACACCGTGGTGAACATGCTGACGACTGGGCCGGACGTGCGCGCGCTCGCCTATGAATATATGCCATGGGCGGCCGTGACGGCGCTGACCGGCGCACTCGCCTTCCTGATGGACGGCGTCTTCATCGGTGCCGGCTGGTCGCGCGACATGCGCAATATGATGCTGGCCGCCTTCATCGGCTACGTGGCGGCGCTTGCCGTGCTCGTCCCTGCCTTCGGCAATCACGGTCTGTGGGCCGCGCTCAACCTTTTCCTGCTGCTGCGCGGCGCTTTCCTGCTGCTGATGGTGCCGCGCCGGGCGGCTCAGACGTTCCGGCCGCTCCAGTAGTCGAGCCGGCTGTCGCGGATGTCGCGGATCGAGGCAAGTTTCTCGCGCTCGCAAAGGGCCGAGAGGCCGCGCACGATCCGGCCCGGCAATCCCGGTCCCTCATAGACCATGCAGGAATAAAGCTGGACGAGATCGGCTCCGGCGCGGATCTTTTCCGCTGCGGTTTCCGCCGAGCACACGCCGCCGACCCCGATGATCGGCAAGTGCGGTCCTACCCGCTTGCGCATCCGGGCGAGCACTGCCGTCGATTTCTCGAAGAGCGGCTTTCCGGAAAGGCCGCCGGCTTCGTTGGCCTGGCGCCGGTCCTTCAGACCCTCGCGCGAAAGCGTCGTGTTGGAAACGATCAACCCGTCCAGACGATGCGCCAGCACCTCGGCTGCGATGTCGTCCATGCCTTCTTCGGTCAGGTCCGGAGCGATCTTGAGGAAGACCGGAACCTGCCGGCCGCTTTTTCGCGCCTCATCGTCCCGGGCGGAAAGCACGGCCGAAAGCAGCGCCGAGAGACTCTCGCGCGCCTGCAGATCGCGCAGGCCCGGCGTGTTGGGCGAGGAGATGTTGGCGGTGAAATAGCGTGCCACCGAATGGAAGGTATGGATGCCTGTCACGTAGTCGGCGATCCGGTCGGCGCTGTCCTTATTGGCGCCGATATTGACGCCGATCAGCGCCTCGCGCGAGCAGGCCTTGAGCCGCGCCAGCGCCGCCCCGTGCCCCTCGTTGTTGAAGCCGAGCCGGTTGATCACCGCCTCGTCCTCGACGAGCCGGAAGAGCCGCGGCTTGTCGTTGCCCGGCTGCGGCCTCGGCGTTACCGTGCCGATCTCGGTAAAGCCGAAGCCGATCTTCAGCAGCGCTTCCGGGACTTCGGCATTCTTGTCATAGCCGGCGGCCATGCCGACTGGGTTGGGAAAAACGAGGCCCGCCACGGTTTGCCCGAGCCGGGGGTCCGCCGGCGCGGCGCAACTCGGCACCAGGCCGCCTTTCAGCGCCTTGATCGAAAGGCCGTGCGCCGCTTCCGGATCGAAGAGGAAGAGGCCGCGCCGTGCGAGGTGCTCCAACCGGCGGATCATGGGGCGAGTTCCGGGAAGCTGTGCTGACCGTCCGGCCGCAGCGGCAGGGGCTTCTCCCACAATACGGCGTCAAGCGGGAGCGGAGCGTAAAGATGCGGAAACAGCGCGCCGCCGCGAGAGGGCTCATAGACGAGTTTGTCGCCCAGTGCCGGCGCGTCGACCGCAACGAGCAGCAGGTCGCCCTGACCCTCGAAATGCCGGGAGGCGGTTTCGACGACCTGGTCCCGGGTCGAAAAATGAATGAACCCGTCGGCGAGATCGACGGGCGCGCCTGCAAACGCGCCGGTCCGCCGCGCCTCCTGCCATAGAAGTGCCGGAACGATCTTGTATATGGTAGCGTTCATCTTTGTTCGCTTATCCGTCGTGAGCATGAGTGATGGCCTTGCCGCAAATATCGGCGCCTGTCCACCGCACAGCATGAGATCGAGGCGGATTTTCCGTAAGCATTCAACGGAGAGAACGTCATGAGACAGGCAGTCGCAATACTCGCAGTCGGGTTGGGGTTCGGTCTCATTGCCCCGGCGGCTGCGCAGGAAGCCTCGCCCGGCCGCTACAGCATGCAGAAGTCGGAAACGGGATTAGCCCGGCTCGACACCGAGACCGGCGAGGTCACCTTGTGCCAGGAAAAGGGCGGGGAGCTCATCTGCAGGATGGCGGCCGACGAGAGAGCCGCATTCGAGCGCGAACTCGACCTCCTCACAAGTCGCATCGAAGCGCTGGAAAAGGCCGTGGAAAGCGGTGAAACCGCGGCCGAACCGGCGCTACCCGACGATGAAGAGATTGACCGGGCAATGAGCATCATGGAAAGAATGGTGCGCAAGTTCATGGGAATCGTGAAGGAATTCGAGGACAAGGGCAGCGATTCCGCCGACGAGGGTGAGAATCTGCCGCAGAAGACCTGAAAACGAGCGGTGACGTGCTGGAGGGCACGCGCCGCGCATGTTTCCCTGAAACAGGGATCATTTGGGAATAAGATGATACGGCAGATCCACAGCGCAAAGCTGCAGGATGGCAGCCGAGGCTCTTGGGAGGGAGCGTCATCATGCCGGAAATGACCATCATCATCGCCGACGACCACCCGCTCTTTCGTGGCGCAATGCGCCAGGCGCTGAGCGGCATGGCGGGCGCACCGGCCATCGTCGAGGCCGGAGATTTCGCCGCTGCGCGCAGGGCTGCGGCCGACAACCCGGACGCCGATCTGATGCTGCTCGACCTGACGATGCCGGGCGTGAGCGGGCTTTCGGGGCTGATCGCGCTGCGTGCCGAGTTTCCGAGCCTGCCCGTGATGATTGTCTCGGCCCATGACGATCCGGCGACCATCCATCGTGCGCTCGACCTGGGCGCGGCAGGGTTCCTGTCCAAATCGGCCGGTATCGAGGAAATCCGTGAAGGCATCGCAAAGGTGATGGCCGGCGAGGTGTTCGTCCCGGCCGGTTACGACCAGAACCAGGAATACGAGCCGGAGGTTGCCGACCTGCTGCACCGGCTGCAGACATTGACGCCGCAGCAGTCCCGCGTCCTCTCGATGCTCGCCGAGGGGCTGCTCAACAAGCAGATCGCCTATGAACTCGGCGTCTCCGAGGCGACGATCAAGGCGCATGTCTCGGCGATCCTCCTGAAGCTCAACGTCGACAGCCGTACACAGGCGGTGATCCAGCTATCGAAGCTGGGGACGGTCGCGGCGGCCTGAGCGGCCGCTCCCCACGCTGGAGATTTTGCCCCTCATCCCGCTGCCGCGACCCTCTCCCCGTTTTTGAGCGGTGAGGGTGCGTCAGGAGTTCGCGACTTGTCCCTTCGCCCCGCCTGCGGGGAGAAGGTGGCCGGCAGGCCGGATGAGGGGCGATCCCGAGCTAAGCCAATTATCCCGCCGCTATTCCGCCGCGGCGCGGCCCGCCGCGGCAAGCTGCGTGAGCCAGGCGCGCAGCGCGGCCGGGCGGACGGGCTTGTGCTGCAGCGAGACGCCGTCCCGTTCGGCGGCGCCGCGCACTTCCGGTGACCGGTCGGCCGTTACCATGAGTGCGGGGATACTCTCCTGCCAGAGGCCGCGGATCGCGGCGATCGCCTCGACGCCGGTGCCGTCGCCGAGGTGATAGTCGGCGACGACCGCGTCGGGACGCACGCTCAATGTACCGGGCGCCATTTCAGTGCAGGCGGCGAGCGATTCGGCGGTCGTCACGCTGCAGCCCCAGCCGCCGAGCAGCAGGGCCATGCCTTCGAGAATCTTCGGCTCGTTGTCGATGCAGATGACGTTTAGCCCGGCCAGTGCTTCGCTCGTTTTCGCCGCTGCGACGGGTTGCGGCCTGACCCTGCCGCCGGCGCTCTTGTCGAGCGGCACGGTGACCTTGAAGCCGGTGCCTTTCCCGGGCTTCGATTGCAGGCCGACCGGGTGATTGAGAACCCGCGAGATGCGGTCGACGATGGAGAGACCGAGGCCGAGCCCCGACGCGGTTCGCGCGCCTTCTTCGAGGCGCGCGAATTCCTTGAAGACGGTGCGGAATTTCGATGTTGGAATTCCGATGCCCGAATCGAGAACTTCGATCGTCGCCGTCTGTCCGTGCCGGCGCACGCCCACCAGCACCTTGCCCCGGAGTGTGTATTTTATGGCGTTCGATACGAGGTTCTGGACGAGGCGCCGGAGCAGGTTCGGATCGCTGCGCGCTGCGAGCGATGTCGGCATGATGACGAGTTCGATATCCTTCGCCCTCGCCATCGGCGCGAAATCCGTCTCGATCCGCCTGAGCAATTCGTCGAGCGGTACGGATTGCAGGCGCGGCTTCATCGCGCCGGTGTCGAGCCGCGAAATGTCGAGCACGGCGCCGAGGATGGCTTCCACCGATTCCAGCGATGAATCGATGTTCTGCACCAGCGCCCGGTTGTCGGAATCTCCGAGTCGCTCGACCAGCGACGAGGAGTAGAGCCGTGCCGCGTTCAAGGGCTGCAGGATGTCGTGACCGGCAGCGGCAAAGAAGCGGGTCTTGCCGATATTCGCCTCCTCGGCGGCCGCCCTTGCCTCGCCCAGTTCGCGGTTGACGCGTGTGAGTTCTCCCGTCCGCTCGGCGACGCGCAGTTCCAGCGTTTCATTCGCCTGTTTGAGCGCCATGTCGGCCGCGACGCGCTGTGTTATGTCGGTGTAGGTCGTGACGATGCCCTTGTCGGGCATGGCATTGCTTCTGACCTCCAGGATGCGGGCGCCGCCTTCGAGTTCGAGCAGGAACGGCTTGTCGAGCGTCAGGAAGTTGGCGATCAGCGCCTTCTCCTCATCCTGGCGGACATCCCCGCGACGGGCAAGAATCGCGACGATGTCGGCCAGCGGAAAGCCCACCTGTCCGGCGGCCTCGGGGAGATCCAGGAGTTCCCGGAAACGGCGGTTCCAGATGATGAGATTGTTGGCGTTGTCGAAGACGGCAATGCCCTGGTCCATCTGCGAGAGTGCCGTATGCAGCATGTCCTGGTTGTATTGGAGCGCCTCGCTTGCCTGGTCGAGCAGCCAGGCGGTGTCGGAGGAGGTGTCGTCCATGCGCTGCAGGACAAGTGAAAGGACGAGCCGGGCGGAAGACGAGCCGATCGCGCTGCCGAGCAATTGTTCCGAGAAGTGGACAAGCGCCATGTCGGCGGAGGCGTTGTCGTCGAGCCAGCGGCCGGATTGCTGCTCATAGGTATGGAAGGAGCGCTGCATGCGCTCCTCGCCCATGTAACGGCCGATCGTCGTCTTGAGGTCGCGCACCGTCACCTTGGTCTTGCGCCCGCGGAAGGTCCGCTCGGTGCGTGAGCGGCGGGTGATGAAGACGCCCGCCTGGAAACGCTCCAAGGGTTTGGGCGCGCGCGTCAGCGAACCCACGATATAGGCCGCGACATTGACGAGCATGCTGAGAGCCGTCGCATTTACCAGCGGGTCTGACTGGGCGCCGGAGAAGAGATCGGCGAAGGGCAGCAGGAAGCTGAGCACCGTGGAGGCGATGTGGGAATTGTCCGGCCCGCCGAGGCTCGGCAGGAAAAGGACATAGGCCCAGACGAGAAAGCCGCTGACCATCCCGGCGATCGCGCCGCGGGCATTGGCCTGCCGCCAGACGAGTCCGCCGAGGAGCGCCGGCGCCATCTGCGCGATGGCGGCGAAGGAGAGCAGTCCGAGCGAGGCAAGCCCGGCGCTGATATCGGCGGCGCGATAATAGCCGTAGCCGAGGAAGAGGACGACGAAGATCGCCGTTCGGCGGATATTGAGGAGCGTACCGGCCATGTCCTCCTGGAGAGAGCCGCGGGTGCCGAGCCTGCGGCGCAGGAATACCGGCATGACGATGTCGTTCGAAACCATGATCGAGAGCGCGACCGAAGCGACGATGACCATGGCGGTCGCCGCGGAGAAGCCGCCGATGAAGGTGAAAAGCGTGACGAGCGGCACGTCGCCGGCAAGCGGCAGTGCCAGAAGATAGAGATCCGCATTGCCGGAGCCGGAGAAGGTCAGGATGCCGGCGATCGCGATCGGCAGGACGAAGGCGTTGATTGCGATCAGATAGAGCGGGAAGAGGATGCCCGCCGTGCGCAGTTCGTTATCGGTGCGGTTTTCCACGACCGTCACGTGAAATTGCCGGGGAAGCATGATGATGCCGAAGGCGGAAAGCGCGATCATCAGAATCCAGCGCGCGACCGGCGTCTGGTATTCGAGCGCGGCGAGCACCGTGGGACTCTGCTGCGCTTCCGCCCATAGATTTGCAGGCCCGCCGAACAGGAAGAAGACGATATAGATGCCCACCGTGAGCATCGCCACGAGCTTGACGACCGATTCCATCGCGATCGCGAGGATCAGGCCGTCCTGGTGTTCCGTCGCATCCGTGTGGCGTGTACCGAAGACTATCGCGAAACAGGCGAGAAAGAGCGTGACCAGAAGCGGCAGGTCGACGAAGTTCTCGCCCGAACCTATGCCGTAGTCGCTGGTGTCGATCATCGTGGCGACCGAACTCGACACCGCCTTGAGCTGCAATGCGATATAGGGAATGGCCCCGACGAGCGAGATCAGCGCGACGATTGCCGCAACGGCCGGGTTCTTGCCGTAGCGCGCAGCCACGAAATCGGCGACGGAGGTTAGCTTTTCGGTCTTGGCGAGCCGAACGATGCGGCGGATCAGCGGCATGCCGAACGTGAACATCAGGATCGGACCGATGTAGATGCCGGTGAATTCGAGTCCGCGCTCCGCCGCAAGGCCGACGCCGCCGAAATAGGTCCAGGAGGTGCAGTAGATCGCCAGGCTCAGCGCATAGACGAGCGGCCTGCCCTTCTCGGCAATCTTGTTTCGTCTGGCTCGCCGGTCGCCATAGCTTGCAACTGCGAAGAGCAGCAACAGATAGGCGAAGGCCGAGGCAAAAATGACCGAACCCGAAAGCATGCCTCACTCCTCCGCTGCCAGCATAGGGCAAGTCCATTTGGTTGGAAATCGGCGGTGCATCAGTCTTAAGTTCAAGATAACGCGCCGATATCCGCAGCGCTTGACCAAATGCAAGGAGTGCGATTTCCTCACGCGGGGCTTTGGTCTAGATTCCTACCGGCGGTTGCCGCGCAAGACAGGTGCGGGTGGACGTTCGGGGGTATTTCGAGGAGAGAGGCATGCTGAACGAATTCAAGGAGTTTATCGCCCGCGGCAACGTCATGGACCTTGCGGTCGGCGTGATCATCGGTGCGGCCTTTAGCAAGATCGTCGATTCGGTCGTCAACGACCTCGTCATGCCGGTCGTGGGAGCGATCACCGGCGGCGGCTTCGACTTCTCCAACTATTTCCTGCCGCTCTCCGCTAGTGTTACCGCGCCGACGCTCGCAGCCGCACGCGAACAGGGCGCGGTCTTTGCCTATGGCAATTTCATCACGGTGCTCATCAACTTCCTGATCCTCGCCTGGATCATCTTCCTGCTGATCAAGCTCGTGAATCGCGCGCGTGCGTCGGTGGAAAGGGATAAGGCGCCGCCCCCGTCCGCACCTCCGCCGCAGGACATCCTGCTTCTCTCGGAAATTCGCGATCTCCTGAAGCAGCGCGCCTGAGACGCGGATCACGCGGCGGCTCGGTGCCGCCGAGTGATGGAAACATCACAAAATTCGATAAACAGGTCAGAGAAATTCGCGTGATCGCCGACGCCAAAGCGTCTAGAAACGGCGGGCAATCAGGAGCCCGCCGATGACGATCATGACCAGTCTCAGCCCCCGCGCGACGGCAGCGCCCGAAAGCGGCATCGTCGAAGTGGTCAACTATGCGCGCGGGCGCGAAGGACTGATCCCGCTCTGGGTCGGCGAAGGTGATCTGCCGACGCCGGATTTCGTCAGTCGCGCGGCGGCCGACGCGTTGATGGCCGGCGAGACCTTCTACACCTGGCAGCGCGGCATCCCGCCGCTGCGCGAGGCGCTGGTCCGCTATTACCAGCGCCGGTTCCAGAAGGCGCTTTCGCCCGAGAATTTCTATGTTACCGGTTCGGGAATGCAGGCGATCAAGCTTGCGATCGAAGCGGTAGGCTCTCCCGGCGACGAGGTGGTTCTGCTGACGCCCGCCTGGCCGAATTTCGCGGCCGCTGCGGACCTCTCCGGCGTTCGCCCGGTCGCCGTTCCATTGCAATTCGAAGGCGGCAAATGGCAGCTCGATCCCGAACGTCTTCAGGCGGCGATCGGGGAGAGAACGCGGGCGCTGTTCATCAACACGCCGTCCAACCCCACCGGTTGGACCGCCACTTACGAGGATCTCAGGGCCATTCTGGCGCTCGCGCGTCAACATGGACTCTGGATCATCGCCGACGAGATCTACGCGCTCTACTATTATCTCGGCGGCCGGGCGCCGTCCTTCCTCGACGTGATGGAGGAGGATGACCGCATCCTCTTCGTCAATTCCTTTTCCAAGAACTGGTCCATGACCGGCTGGCGTGTCGGGTGGATCGTCGCGCCGCCGGCGATGGGGCAGGTGCTCGAAAATCTCATCCAGTATTCGACCTCCGGTGTCGCGCAGTTCATGCAGCGCGGGGCAGTCACCGCGCTCGATGAAGGCGACGGCTTCGTCGACGAGAACATTGCCAAGGCGAAGCGCAACCGCGATACGCTCTGCGATGCGCTGATCGCGACCAACCGCGTCGAAACGCTGAAACCTGATGGCGCGCTCTACGCCTTCCTGAAGATCGACGGCGTCACCGACTCGCGGGCCGCGGCGCTCGACCTCGTCGACCGGACCGGCGTCGGTCTGGCCCCGGGGACGGCCTTCGGCGAGGGCGGAGCGCTTTTCATGCGCGCCTGCTTCCTGCGTGATCCGCTCCAGATCGCCGAGGCCGCGGAGCGCTTGCAGCGCTACATCCTCAGCCGCTGACGGGGCATTTTCGGCGAGGATACGGCCAATCGGTAAAATCCGAGCGATCGGTGCGGCGGAACCTTAACCACCCCACCGAGAATAGCCGCTGCCTGCCGGCGAACAGCGCCCCGATTTAGAATTTCTGAAACGCGAACGCGTCTTTTCTGATCCCGCATATGCTGAGGACAGGGGACGGGGAAATGGCCGTATTGGTAACAGGCGGAGCAGGTTATATCGGCAGCCACATGGTATGGTCGCTGCTCGACGGCGGCGAAGCGGTGGTGGTGCTCGACTGTCTGTCGACTGGATTTCGCTGGGCGGTCGCACCGGAGGCGCGCTTCTACTTCGGCGATGTCGGTGACCGGGCGCTGCTCCAGCGGGTCTTTGCCGAGAACGATATCGACTCGGTCGTCCATTTTGCGGGCTCGGCCGTCGTACCGGAATCGGTCGCCAACCCGCTTGCCTATTATGAAAACAATACGGCCAATACGCGCACGCTCATTGCCGCAACCATCGAGGCCGGCGTTCGCCATTTCGTCTTTTCTTCGACCGCCGCCGTCTATGGAACCCAGGATACGTCCGATCCGGTCGGCGAGACGGCCGCCCTGCGGCCCCAGAGTCCCTACGGCCGCTCCAAGCTGATGTCGGAGATGATGCTGCAGGACGCCGCGGCCGCGCATGATTTCCGTTTTGTCGCGTTGCGCTATTTCAACGTGGCCGGGGCCGACCCGCTCGGCCGCGCCGGCCAGTCCACCTTCGGCGCGACGCATCTGATCAAGGTCGCCTGCGAGGCGGCGCTCGGGAGGCGTCGGAAGGTCGATGTCCTGGGGACGGACTATCCGACGGCGGACGGTACCGGCGTCAGAGACTATATCCATGTGAGTGATCTCGTGGCGGCACACAGGAGCGCGCTCGCCTATCTGCGGGCTGACGGTGAACCGTTGGTTGCCAATTGCGGTTACGGCCACGGCTTCTCGGTGCTGCAGGTGCTCGATACTGTGCGCCAGGTTTCCGGCCGCGATTTTATGGTGGACTACGCGCCCCGGCGTCCGGGCGATCCGGCGCAAATCGTCGCCGACTCTTCCGTAGCCCGGCTGAAGCTCGACTGGGTCCCGACGCATGCGAGCCTCGAGCATATCGTCCGGAGCGCCTTCGACTGGGAAAGCCATCTCGGCCGCAAGAACAGCTTCGACGAGGAACAGGACGAGCGGTTGATCGCGAACGGCTGAGCCCGTCGGGTGAAGCCTTCAGGCGTGGTCCTCTCCGAGCAGTTTCCGCTCGTGCGCAATGGCACGTTCGACGAGTTGTCCCCAGAATCGTTCGTAGAAGTCCGGATCGAGGCCGAGCTCGACCGCGTTCCGGCGCGCGTTTTCCTTCACCTCCGCCACCCGTGCCGGGATGTCCGCCTTGAGGTTGAGCGGGCGTTTGATCTCCGCGGCGCGCTCGATATAGCCCCAGCGTTCGGCGAAAAGCGTCATCAAGGCGCGGTCGAGGCGGTCGATCTCCGCACGTATATCGTCCATCGTCGTGCATTCTGCCGGTGTTTTCTGCATGTCGGATCCTCGCGGAGCGGAGGCCGCCCCATTTGATAGCGCCGAACTGCTAGCAAAGGGGGCGCCGGCTGAGAAGGGGTTAAACCGACGCAGCGTGACGGCTCCGCTGCAGCGGGGGTTTTCACGCGCCGAGAGCAAGCTTGATCGCAAGACCGACAATGCTGACCGCCGCGACGCCGGCGGCCCATAGGCCCACGAACCAGAGAAGCTTGCGGGCAGTGCCGCTGGAGCGCGTCAATGATAGCCCTCCTCCGGATCGACCTTGCCGCGGAACACCCAGTAGGCATAGGCGGTATAGGCGAGAATCATCGGCACCAGCACAAGCGCGCCGACGAGCAGGAAGGCGAGGCTCTCGTCCGGCGCGGCGGCATCCCAGATCGTCAGCGAAGGCGGCACCATGAAGGGATAGAAGCTGATGCCGATGCCGATATAGCCGAGTACGAACAGGCCGAGCGCGGCGATGAAGGGCTGGACATCGTGCCGGTCGCGGATGCCCTTGAGAAGAAGGTAAAGGCAGCCGAGGACGAGCAGCGGCACGATGACGCTGAAGATCGCCGTCGGCCATCCGAACCAGCGCTCCAGATAGACCGGCTCGAGAAACGGCGTCCAGAGGCTGACGACGCCCATTGCCGCAACCGTGGCGAGAGCGGTTCGAAGCGCGACGCCGCGCGCGCGTTCGGCGAGCTCGCCACGGGTCTTCATGACCAGCCAGGTCGCTCCAAGAAGCGCATAGCCAATAACGATCGCCACCCCGGTCGCGATTGAAAACGGCGTCAGCCAGTCCCACCAGCCGCCGACATAGGCCCGGTTCTCGACCGGGATGCCCTGCACGAGGGCGCCGAGCGCCAGGCCTTGCGCGAAGGCAGCGAGCATCGAGCCGCCCGCAAAGGCCCAGTTCCACAGGAATTCGCCGCGCTGCGTGCGCCAGCGGTACTCGAAGGCCACGCCGCGGAAGATGAGGCCGATCAGCATGGCGATGATAGGCGCGTAAAGTGCGGGCAGGATCGTCGCATAGGCGAGCGGAAATACGGCGAGCAACCCTCCGCCGCCGAGCACGAGCCAGGTTTCATTGCCGTCCCATACCGGGGCCACGGAGTTCATCATGACGTCGCGGTCATGCTTTTCGGGGAAAAACGGAAACAATATCCCGACGCCGAGGTCGAAGCCGTCGAGAACGACATAGGCAAGCACCGCAAAGGCGATGATCGCGGCCCAGATCAGTGGCAGATCAATGGCCATGATGGCCTCCCTGGTTGGCTGTTGCCGGCCCGGGCGTCACTCCGGCCGTGCGCAAGGGTCCTTCGTCGAGTTCCGGCCTCGCATCGCGCGGCAGGCGTGCCATCAGCCGCAGGATGTAGAAGGTGCCGGCGCCGAAAACGAGAAAATAGACGATGATGAAGGCGACGAGCGAGGCGCCCACAGCCGGCGCTGCGATCGGGGAGATCGAGTCCGCCGTCAAAAGGTGCCCATAGATCGTGTAGGGCTGCCGCCCGACCTCCGTGGTGATCCAGCCGGCAAGCACCGCCACGAAGCCAGCCGGGCCCATGAGCACCGCCGCGCGGTGGAGCGCGGCATTCGTGTCGAGCGTGCCGCGCAGCCGACACCAGAGGCTCCAGAGGCCGAGACCGAGCATGGCGAAGCCGATCGCCACCATCACGCGAAACGACCAGAAGACGATGGCGACCGGCGGGTGCCGGTCCTCTGGTATGGTGTCGAGACCGGCAAGGGGCGCGTCGAGCGAGTGCTTGAGGATCAGGCTCGAAAGCTTCGGGATCTCGAGCGCGTAGTCGACGCGCTTCTCGGCGGAGTTCGGCATGCCGAAGAGGATCAGCGGCGCGCCTTCCGGATGGCTTTGATAATGCCCTTCCATCGCCATTACCTTTGCCGGCTGATGTTCGAGCGTGTTGAGTCCGTGCTGGTCGCCGGCGAAGATCTGGATCGGCGCGACGATCGCCGCCATCCACATGGCCATTGAGAACATCGTGCGGGCGCGCCGCGGCGCGGTCTTGCGCAGGAGGTGCCAAGCCCCGCAGGCGCCGACGACGAAGGCCGTCGTCAGATAGGCGGCGAGCACCATGTGCGTCAGCCGATACGGGAACGATGGATTGAAGATGACCGCCCACCAATCGTCGGGAATGAACTGCCCGGCCTCGTTGACGGAGAAGCCGGCGGGCGTCTGCATCCAGGAGTTCACCGCGAGGATCCAGGTGGCCGAGATCAGGGTGCCAAGCGCGACCATGGCGGTTGCGAAAAAATGCAACTTCGGGCCGACCCGGTTGAGGCCGAAAAGCATGACGCCGAGAAAGCCCGCTTCCAGGAAGAAGGCGGTCAGCACCTCGTAGCCCATCAACGGCCCGATTACCGGCCCGGCCTTGTCGGAAAACACGCTCCAGTTGGTGCCGAACTGGTAGGACATAACGATGCCGGAGACGACGCCCATGCCGAAAGCGACGGCGAAGATCGTCTTCCAGAAGTTGAAGAGCTCCAGATAGACCTCGTCCTTCTTCCAGAGCCAGAGCGCTTCGAGAACGGCCAGATAGCTGGCAAGCCCGATGGAGAAGGCCGGGAAGATGATGTGGAAGGAGACGGTGAAGGCGAACTGTATGCGTGCAAGGACAGTTGCGTCAAAGGCTTCGAACACGGCGCTGATCCTTTCGGGCGGAAACCGCAAGCTCAGACGCGAACGGCGTCCGGCATTTGCGATCTGCATCGTGTGATTGAATCTGACGCAATATTGCCAAAGGTCAATGACGGGCGGACCGTCACGTTGTCACACTGCGGCAATCGTTCGCCCGCGGCACTTTGAAGCGGTGCCCATCAGGGCAGCCCCGCGTGCGACAGCGTCCTCTACGCAGCCTGCCGTGTCACGCTCTCTGGCCTCATCTCTGTGACGTGAACAGGGTTGAGGAAAGCACTCCGAGAAATCACCGGCGCGCGAGGTAGGCCTCGGCGAGCTCGGTCCAGAAGGCAGCGCCGATAGGCAGCAGATCGTCGTTGAAATCATAGCCGGGGTGGTGGAGCGATTTTTCCTCGCCCGTCACCCGCGAGCCCAGGAAGAAATAGCTGCCGGGCCTTTCCTTGAGCATATAGGCGAAGTCCTCGCTTCCCATGAACGGCCGGGCGAGATCGACGACCTTGTCGGCGCCTGCGAAGCGGATGGCGGCCTCGCGGAGGAAATCAGTCTCCGCCTTGTGGTTGATCGTCGCATCGTAGCTTCGCTCGTAATCGACGGTTGCGCGCATGCCGAAGCTTGCCGCTTGAGCCTCGGCGATCATCCGGATGCGGCGTTCGAGCTCGTCGCGGACACCCGGATCGAAGGAGCGTATGCCGACGACGATCTCTGCGCGCTCCGGAATGATGTTGCTGGCGGAGCCGGCGTGAAACGCGCCGACGGTCACGACGGAGGGGTCCATCGGATGGATGTTGCGTGCGACGATGGTTTGCAGCGCCATGACCATGCTGGCGCCGCAAACGATAGGATCGGCGGTCTCCTGCGGTTCGGCGCCGTGGCCGCCGCAGCCGTGAACGGTGATTCGCGCCTCGTCGACCGCCGCCATGATCGGGCCCTCGCGCAGAGCGAACTGGCCGAAGGGCAGGTTCGGTTCGTTGTGGAGCGCGAACACGGCATCGCAGGGAAATCTGTCGAAGAGACCCTCGTCGACCAAGATTTTCGCACCGCCCGCATTCTCCTCCGCAGGCTGGAAGATGAGGTGGATCGTGCCGTCGAAATTCTTTCGCTCGGCAAGCGCACGGGCCGCGCCGAGCAGCATCGTCGTATGGCCGTCATGACCGCAGGCATGCATCAAGCCCGGCTTCGTGCTTGCATAGGCGGCCCCGGTTTCCTCCTGGATCGGCAGCGCATCGATATCGGCGCGGATGCCGATCGAGCGCGACCCGGTGCCGGATCTCAGCGTGCCGACCACGCCTGTCTTCGCCAGGCCCGTCGTCACCTCATAGCCGAGTGCTTCAAGATGGCGGGCGATGAAGGCGGACGTCCGCGTTTCTTCGAGCCCAAGTTCGGGATGGGCGTGCAGATCGCGTCGGATAGCGACGAGTTCCGGCATGGCATTGTCGATGGAGGCGGAAAGCTTCATGTCAGGCACCACGGGTGGGTATGCGGTTTTCGAAGTAACGGAAGGCCACGACCAGGATGGCCGTCAAGCACATGTAGATCGCCGCGAGCAGCAGGAGCGGCTCATAGGTCAGGTAGGTTTCCTGCCGCACCTTCGAGATCACCGCATAGACGTCGACGACGGTGATTGTCGCGACGAGCGGCGTGGATTTCAATTGCAGCACGGTCTCGCCGTTGAGGGTGGGCAGCGCGCGGTGGATCGCCCGCGGCAGCCAGATGCGCCGGAACATCGTCCAGCGGCCCATGCCGTAGGCACGGGCGGCCTCCAGCTCCCCGGACGGCACGCCGGCGAACGCGCCGCGCATGACCTCGCCCTCATATGCGGCGAAGGATACCGTGAGCGCCGCCACCCCATAGGGCCAGGCCTCGCGCAGATAAGGCCAGAGAAAGGATTGCCGGATCGCGGGGAACTGTGGAAAGAGCGAGCCGAGCCCGTAATAGAGAAGCCATAGCTGCAGCAGCAGCGGCGTACCGCGGATGACGGTACAGAAGATGCGGGCCGGAGCCTTGAAGAACCAGGGGCCGGTCACCTGGGCGAGGCCGAGCGGCACGGCCAGGAGGAAGCCGAGGATCGCGGTGCTGAAGAGCATCGCCAAGCTTACGAGAATGCCGGAGCCGAGCCTCGGCAGGTAACGCGGCAGCCAGTCCCAGCGCATGAAGACCGCGACCGCCACCACGAGCGCCGCGAAGAGAAGCATCAGCACGATGCGATGGGGCTTGAGGAAACTCTCCTTTCTCGGGAGGTCTTCCGGCGTGTATGCGAGCGCGTGGGTGGTTTCGTCGGTCATCGTTGCTCCGCGAAGCCGCGTCGCGCACGGCGTTCGACCATGCCGATGAAGACATTGGAAACGAGCGTCAGCGTCAGATAGAGCGCGCCGGCGGCGCAGAAGAAGAGGAGATAGGCCTTGGTGGCGCCTGCCGCCTGCCGGGTGACCAGCGTCAGCTCGCTGAAACCGACGACAGCGAGCAAAGCCGTGTCCTTGGTGGCGATCAGCCACAGATTGGCAAGCCCGGGGATGGCATAGGGCAGCATCGCCGGAAGCGTGATGCGCCGCAGCACCAGGAGCGGCGACATGCCGTAAGCGCGCGCCGCCTCGATCTGACCGGCGGGAACCGCCTTGATCGCTCCGCGAAGCACCTCCGTCGAATAGGCGCCCTGCACGACCCCGATCACGAAGATGCCGGCCACGAGCCCGCTGATATCGACGGCTCCGACCCCGATGGCGCCCAGGAACTGGTTCAGAAGATCGGTGCCGGCATAGTAGAGAAGCAGGATGAGTACCAGTTCGGGCACCGCGCGAACCACCGTCGTGTAACACTCCAGAAGATCGCGAAGCACCGGCCCGCCATAGAGCTTGCCGAAGGCCCCGCCGATACCGAGTGCGAGCCCGAGCGCATAGCCGCCGACTGCGATCTCGATCGAGCTGAGGAAACCCTGCAGCAGGACACCGCCCCAGCCGGGCGCCGAGAGCGAAAGCAGGCTCCAGTTGATAAAGGAATCACCGAGCACGGCAGCCTCTTAAACAGAGCGGGATCACGGACGATGTCCGCAATCCGCATCCCGCTCGAACACGAATTCAGGCCGGCGATCGCCCGGACCGCCGGCCGGTTGCGGTTATCCGCCGTAGATGTCGAAGTCGAAGTATTTCTTCGAGAAGGCGTCGTAGGTGCCGTTCTCGCGGATCGCCTTGATCGCCGCGTTGATCTTTTCCTTCAGTTCCGTCTCTCCCTTGCGCAACCCTACGCCGACGCCGGGTCCGATGACGTCGACGTCCTCGGCGACCTCGCCCTTGTAATCGCAACACTGCTTGCCCTGATCGCTTTTCAGGAAGGCATCGAGGGCGATCGCGTCAGCCTGGACGGCATCGACGCGGCCGGCGGCGAGGTCCTGGTTCGCCTCGTCCTGCGTCTGATATTCCTTCACTTCGACGCCGGCCGGCGCAAAGTGTTTCACGGCATAGGCCTGGTGCACGGTCGACACCTGCACCCCGATCGTCTTGCCGGCGAGACCCTCCGGCGTCGGCTTGATGTCGTCGCCCTTGGCGCCGATGATGCCGGTCGGCGTATTGTAGTACTTGTCGGAGAAGTCGATGGTCTTCAGCCGCTCCGCGGTGATCGACATCGAGCCGATGATCATGTCGATCTTCTTGGAGGTCAGGGCCGGAATGATGCCGTCCCAGGCAACCGGGGTGACGACGCAGTCGAGCTTGGCCTCGGCGCACATGGCCTTCATGAACTCGATCTCCCAGCCTTGCCAGTTGCCGCTGGCGTCAGGCGAAGTGAAGGGCGGATAAGGCTCCGCCGCAATTCCCACCTTGACCTGTTGGGCCGAGGCGGCGGCCGCACCCGTGATGGCCAGGGCGGCGGCGAGCGCCACGAGTTTCAATGTCTTCTTCATGCCGTTCCCTTTTTGGTTGTTGAGCATTGCGGAATTCAGTGAATGGAGCTGATGAACTTCTTGAGCCTTTCGGATTTCGGAGCGCCGAAGATCGCCTCTGGCGGACCCTGTTCCTCGATCACGCCGTTGTGCAGGAAAACGATGTGAGTGGCGACGTCACGCGCGAATTTCATCTCATGGGTCACGAGCACCATCGTCCGCTTTTCCCGCGCCAGATCGCCGATGACCGAAAGCACTTCGCCGACGAGTTCCGGATCGAGCGCAGAGGTCGGCTCGTCGAAGAGCATGACCAGCGGCTGGATCGCAAGCGCCCGGGCAATGGCGGCGCGTTGCTGCTGGCCGCCGGACAGGAAAGCCGGATAGGCATCCCGTTTCTCGTAAAGGCCGACCCGGCGGAGCAGCGCCTCGGCCGTCTCAACCGCTTCGGCCTTCGTTTTGCCGAGTACGTGCACCGGCGCCTCGATGACATTCTGGAGAATCGTCATGTGCTGCCAGAGATTGAAGCTTTGGAAAACCATGCCGAGCTGGGTGCGGATCCGCTGGACCTGCTTGCGGTCGGCCGGCATCAATCCGCCGTGTCCGTCCGGCGTCATGCGGATCTCTTCTCCGTGCACGCTGATCTGGCCGGCCGAGGGCAGTTCCAACATGTTGATGCAACGGAGAAGCGTGGATTTGCCGGAACCGCTGCCGCCGATGATCGCGATGACGTCGCCCTGCTGCGCGCTCAGCGATACGCCCTTCAGCACTTCCAATGGCCCGAAACGCTTGTGGAGGTCGGTAACCGCGATTGCCTGGGCCGCATCCGTCATCGGCGCGCGGCTCCTCTCGTTCGCGGAACGCTCGTTGAAGCCATAAAAACAGTTCCCCTGGTCGTTCTCTCGTGCAGCATCTTCGGCTTGTCACGCTGTTTCTGGAAGGCATCGTTGCACTTGTGTCGCTATTATTCAAGCGTATAATAACACCCGCGTCGATTTTCTGACGCTCCTCGCAACAACGGTCATTCCCGGGAGCAACGCATGAGCCCAACCGGTTGGCAGGCAATGACGATCTGGCTGAACGGCACGGCGCGGGGTATGCGGTGAACCGGCGCAGCTTCTATCGCGCCCCCGAGGGCGAGCGGCGCCAGGAACTGATCGAGGCGACGCTGGACTGCATCTCGGAATTCGGCCTCAAGGGTGCGACTGTGCGCCAGATCGCCGTTCGCGCCGGCGTTACCGCAGGGCTCGTCCGTCATTATTTCGAATCCAAAGACCAGATGGTTGCGGAGGCATACCGCGCCGTCATCGCCTCTCTCACGGAGAAGGCGAAGAACGTCGAGGGCGATCCGGCGACGCGTCTCAAGGATTTCATCGCCATCAATCTGACCGAGCCGGTCGCCGACAGCCGCAGCATCTCGCTCTGGGCCGCTTTCATCAGCCAGGTGCGGGTCGATCCGGTGCTCGCGGAAATCCATCGCGACGGCTACCTCGCCTTTCGCAACGCGTTGCAGGAGTTGCTCAGCGATTTTCTTGCGGCCAAGGGCCGGCCCGCCGGTCCCGAGGAGTGCCGCCGCTACGCAATCGCGATCAACGGCCTCGTGGACGGGCTATGGGTCGAAGGCTGCCTAGCCGGCGATCTCTTTCGCGAGGGCGAACTGGTCGGCATCGCCATGGCCTCGGTCGAAGCCCTGCTCGGTCTTCGGATCGAAAAATAGAAAACGAATGAGGGAGTGAATACTTGCGCTACGCGTCGATCACATCACGTCTTGCCGAGCTCGGTTCCGGCAAATGGACGCTGCACACCCGCGCACGTCAGCTGAAGGCGAGTGGCGCCGAGCTCATCGAGCTCACAATCGGCGAACCGGATCTGCCGCCTGACCGCGCGCTTCTGGAAGAGTGCCAGCGGGCGATGAATGCGGGGCGCTACCGCTATTCAAACGGCCGCGGAGAGCCGGCGGTCGTGGCGGCGCTTACCGAAAAATACCGTCGCCGCCGTGCCGCCGTGACCGCGGAGAACATTCTTTGCTTCCCGGGAACGCAGACGGCGCTCTTTGCCGTGATGTTCGCGCTTGCCGAGACGGGCGACGGCGTGCTCGTCGGAGACCCCCTGTACGCGACCTATGAAGGCGTCATCCGGTCCACGGGGGCCCATCCGGTATTCGTACCGCTTGACCCGGAAAACGGATTCCACATGCGGGCGGAGGATCTGGAAAATGCGGTCACGCCCGAATGCCGCGTGCTGCTCCTCAATACGCCGCACAACCCCACCGGCGCCGTTTTGACGGCGGAAGAGATTGCGGCGATCGGTGAAGTCGCGCGCCGTCACGATCTCTGGATCGTCTGCGACGAGGTCTATGAGGAGCTCGTCTTCGATGCGCTCTTCGCTTCGCCGTTCGACAATCCCGATCTTGCCGAACGCACCGTGGTCGTCTCGTCCATTTCGAAGTCGCATGCAGCACCCGGCTTTCGCAGCGGCTGGGCCGTCGGCCCGGCCGAGTTCACCGAGCGCCTGCTGCCGATCTCCGAGACCATGCTTTTCGGCCAGCAGCCGTTCATCGCCGATATGACCGCTTACGCGCTGACGCATGACATCGATACGGCGAGGCAGATGCGGAAATCCTACAGCCGGCGTGCCCGGCGGATCATCGACGGTCTTGCGGGGGCGTCCGGGGTTTCGGTGCTGCCGCCGGAAGCGGGTATGTTTGCGCTGATCGACGTCTCCGGCACGGGCCTCTCCGGCGAAGCCTTCGCCTGGGCGCTCCTGGAAGAGGAGGGAGTTGCGGTCATGCCGGGGTCGTCCTTCGGCGACAAGGCACGCAACTTTCTGCGCGTGAGCCTCACCGTTCCGGATGCCGCCATCGAGGAGGCCTGCCGCCGCATCGCCGCACTGGCCGAACGCTGCACCACCCGCAAGGAGCGCCGCGCATGACAGTCGAATCGAAAACCGTCGGCGAGACCCTTGTCGATCTCCTGGAGGCAAACGGAGTGGAGGTCGTATTCGGCATTCCGGGCGTGCATACGGTCGAACTTTACCGGGGCCTTGCCGCATCGAATATTCGCCACGTCACGCCGCGCCACGAACAGGGTGCGGGCTTCATGGCCGACGGTTATGCACGCGTCAGCGGCAAGCCTGGCGTGGCCCTCGTGATCACCGGTCCGGGCGTTACCAATACGATCACCGCCATGGCGCAAGCCCGGCAGGACTCGATCCCGATGCTCGTGATCTCCGGCGTCAACCGCCGGGATTCCCTCGGGCATGGCCGGGGGCTGCTGCACGAGCTGCCCGATCAGAATGGAATGATGAAGACGCTGGCGCTCTATTCGCACACGCTTCTCAACCCCGCCGATCTGCCGCTCGTCGTCGACCGCGCCTTTGCCGTGCTGCTTTCCGGCCGGTCGGGCCCGGTCCATATCGAAATCCCGACCGACGTGATGGCCCTGAAGATCGAGGGTCGTCCGGCAAAGCCGGCGGCGGCGACCCGCCCGCGCTCCGACAGCGAAACGCTGCAAAGGGCGGCGATCCTCTGCGCCGAAGCCGTCCGGCCCGTCATTCTGTGCGGCGGCGGCGCCCTGACGGCGGAAGCCGAAGTGCGGGAACTCGCCGAGCGGATCGGTGCGCCGGTGGTCACGACGGTCAACGCCCGCGGCATGCTTGCCGGCCATCCGCTCCGGGTACCGGCAAGCCCGAGCCTCAAGGCGATACGCGAGCTGTTGCGGGAGGCGGACCTCGTGCTGGCGCTCGGCACCGAAATGGGCCAGACCGATTACGATCTCTATGCGGATGGCGGCTTTCCGCTGCTGAAGAACCTTATTCGCACCGACATCGATGCGGCGCAGCTCGCGCGCGGACCTAAAGCAGCACTTTCGATACTTTCCGGCGCGAAGGCTGCGACTGCGGGCATTCTGGGCTTCCTGCCGGACCATGCGTCAGCCAAGAATGGAGCCTCGCGGGCGGAGGCCGCGCGCAGGCAGGCGCTGAAGGAGCTGACACCGAAAATGCTTGCGGAAATCGGCGTCGTCGAGGCGATCTACCGGACGCTTCCCGACTGCACCATCGTCGGGGACTCGACCCAGGCCGTCTATGCCGGCAACCTCTATTGCGATGCACCGCGGCAAAGGGCGTGGTTCAATTCGGCGACGGGCTACGGCTCGCTCGGCTATGCGCCTCCCGCCGCGGTAGGCGCTGCGGTCGCCGATCGGGGGCGGCCGGTCATATGCCTCGTCGGCGATGGCGGGTTCCAGTTTTCTCTGGCTGAGATCGGTTCGGCGGTGGATGCGCATGCCAGGGTCGTCTTCCTCGTCTGGAACAATGACGGATACCGGGAAATCGAGTCCTACATGGTCGAATCGGGGATCACGCCGGAGGGCGTAAAACCTTCCGCGCCCGATTTCCTGCTGACCGCCAAAGCCTACGGACTGCCTGCAGAGCGGCTGGCGACCGTGAAGGATTTGCCGCGCGCTCTCGCCGATGCGGCGTCGCGCCCGGGGCCTTCGCTCATCGAAATCCACCAGGAGAGAACCGCCGGCGCTACAGCGTGACGGCCCGGATTTGACTTTTACGGCCCGGAGTGATGTTAAGAGCGCACATGCTCGAATCCGGCCACGTTCTTCGTGTAGCTTGGTGCTCGGGCTGAATTGTCTCGCTTGCGTTCGATCGCGGATAGACCGGACGCAAAGAGAAAGGGACCGCGTCCTAGATGGACCTCATGGGTGGTGGCAGCAGGAGCATGCACGCCAGCCGGCTTCTCGCCGTGCTGTGGCTGTTCTGCGCCTCTCTATCCATGCAGGTCATTGCGGTCGGCCAGAGTGCAGCAAGCCGTGCGGCCGGAGCGCCGGCCGGCAATGTCGCTCAACCCGATACAGGTTCCTCCGACCGGCCGGTCGCCCGCCAGATATGCAGGGCGGTTGCACTGCCCGACCTGCGTTTCAGCGGCGAGCGCGCGGACGGCAAGTCGATGGTCGGCGGCGATCCGGCGCCGTTCATCCAGCTCCAACGCGTTGCGCTCGCTGCGCCCGAGGATTCTCCTGCTCCAACTCTGCCGCGAGCCGAAATCGCAGGCGGCGCACCGTGTCAGAACGAGTGCATCCGCGCGCCGCCACCGTCGGCCGCCATCGTTTGAGTTCGGCAGGGCTTTCGATCCCGCCTCAGCCATTGATGAAAACCCAGCCCGGACGCTGCTCGAAGCGCGTTCAGGCATTTATGGAATTCCCACATGCGTACATCCAGATGGGCGGTCCTCGCCTATGTCGCGATCATCATTTTCGGATGCCTTGCGGCGTTGCCGAGCGTTTTGACGCCGGCCATGAGGGAGCAGGTCGCTTCCGTTCTTCCGTTCAAGCCGGTCACGCTCGGCCTCGATCTGAGGGGCGGTTCGCACCTCGTTCTCGAAGTGGACGGGGCGGGGCTGCAGAAGGCTCGCCTCAACTCGCTTCTCGACGATACCCGTCGCGTCCTGCGCGGTGAGCGCGTCTCCGCCTCCTCTGCGCGTATCAGCGGCAACAGCGTGACCGTAAGCATCCCCGATGCTCAGGACCGGGAAAAGGTTCTGCCGAAGCTGCAGGAACTGGCGACGCCCGTGAGCACTGTGGGTTTTGCCGCCCCCGCTCCCGAGGTCGAGGTAACGACGGCGGGCGATGTCATCACCCTGGCCATGACCGAGGCGGGTCTTGCCGACCGCATGACCAAGGCGGTCGAGCAGAGCCTGGAAATCATCCGCAACCGCGTCGACCAGGTCGGCGTCGCCGAGCCGCTGATCCAGCGCATCGGTTCCAACCGCATTCTCGTCCAGCTGCCCGGTCTCCAGGATCCGACTCACCTGCGCGAGCTTCTGGGTTCGACGGCACAGATGAGCTTCCACATGCTCGACCAGGCCGTCGACGTCACGCAGCCGGCGCCACGCGGGGTCGACATTCTGCCGGGCGCCAATGACGGCAACCGCTATCCGGTCGAAAGCCGCGTCGCCATTTCCGGCGAGCGCCTGGACGACGCCAAGGTCGGCTTCGATCAGCGAACCAATCAGCCGGTCGTCGATTTCAGCTTCGACTCGCTCGGTGCCCGCCAGTTCGCCGACATCACCCGCGAAAACGTCGGCCGGCCGTTTGCGATCGTGCTCGACGGCAAGGTTCTGACGGCACCGGTCATCAACGAGCCCATTCTCGGTGGCCGCGGCCAGATCAGCGGCAGCTTCACGGTCGAGGAGGCGACGGTTCTTTCCGCGCTCCTGCGCTCCGGTGCGCTGCCGGCACCGCTGACGATCATCGAAGAGCGCTCGGTCGGTCCGAATCTCGGCAGCGACTCGATTCGCATGGGCCTCTATACCGGTCTCGCCGGTTTCGGCCTCGTCGTGGTCCTCATGGTCGTGCTCTACGGCGCCTGGGGTATGATCGCCAATGTGGGTCTGGTGCTGCACACGATCATGACGATCGGCGTACTCGGCCTGATCGGGTCGACGCTGACCTTGCCCGGTATCGCCGGTATCATTCTCGGCATCGGCATGGCCGTGGACGCTAACATCCTGATCAATGCGCGCATCCGCGAAGAGACCGAGGCGGGCGCCGGAGCGATGAAGGCGCTGGATCTCGGCTTCAACAAGGCTTATGCGACGATCATCGACTCCAACGTCACCACGCTTGCGGGCACTGTGCTTCTCTTCTGGTTCGGCAGCGGGCCGGTGAAAGGCTTTGCCGTCACCATGATGCTGGGCATCGGCATTTCGATGTTCACATCCGTTACGGTCGTGCGCCTGCTGATGCGCGAGGTCGTCGTGCGCCGCAAGATGAAGAAGCTGGAAATCCCGTCGCTTTTTGGCAAGGTGCCGCAGCTGCCCAACTTCTCCTTCATGAAGGGCCGCTTCCTCGCGATCGGCTTCTCGGCATTCCTGTCGATCAGCTCCGTCATCCTGTTCTTCACGCCGGGCCTCAACTACGGCATCGACTTCATCGGCGGCATTCAGGTCGAGGCGGTTTCGAAAGAGAAGATCAATCTGCCGACGCTGCGTCAAAGCCTCGAGGAGCTCAATCTCGGCGAGGTGGCGCTCCAGGACTTCGGCGGCGGCCAATCGGTGCTGATCCGCGTGCAGCGGCAGCCGGGCGGCGAGCAGGCGCAGACGGTGGCACTGAACAAGGTCAAGGATGCGGTGACGACCGCCATCCCCGGTGCCAGCATGGAGCGGACCGAGGTCGTCGGTCCGACGGTCAGCGGCGAATTGGCGCGCTCCGGCTTCCTCGCCGTGGCCCTCGCCATGTTGGCGATCCTGCTCTACATCTGGTTCCGCTTCGAATGGCACTTTGCCGTCGGCGCCATCGCCGTGCTCTTGCTCGACATCACCAAGACCGTCGGGTTCTTCGCGCTTACGGGCATCGACTTCAACCTGACCGCGATCGCAGCGCTGCTCACGATGATCGGCTATTCGGTGAACGACAAGGTCGTGGTCTACGACCGCATGCGCGAAAACCTGCGCAAGTACAAGTCGATGCCGTTCTCCGATCTCATCGACATGAGCATCAACCAGGTGATCGCGCGATGCATCTTCACCTCGGCTGCAACGGCGCTTTCCCTTGTGCCGATGGCGATCTGGGGCGGCGAGGCGGTGCAGAGCTTCGCATGGCCGATGATCTTCGGCGTCATCGTCGCGACGACCTCGTCCATCTACATCGGCGGCCCGATCCTGCTGTTCCTGAGCCGCTGGTGGAAGGAGCGGGAAGCCGCTCGTTCCACCGGACAGCAGGCGGAAACGCCGACGGCCTGACGGCCCCCCGCCGTTGACGGATGCGGGCGGAAAACCGTCCGCGCTTTTGCTGATGCCGCCGTGTCGATCGCGGCAAAGGGGCAGCCTCTCCGGGGGCTGCCCCTTTTTCGTCGGAAATAACTGCCTATATTCGACCCGTCCCTTGCACGGCGATTCGGCGCTACCTAGATAGCGAGATAGCCCGGACAGGCGAACGGATTTGCCGAGACGGCAGCTAGGGAAACGAGATGGGGAATTATTTTTCGCGTTCTCGTTTCTTCAGTTGATGAAATTGGTAGATTATTTTAGTTTGCCATCGTGGGAGGCGGAAGGATTCCGCTTCGATTTGTTCATGAGCGCCTGGCGTCCTGTGCCGGGCCAGCCAAAGGAGAGTGACATGTTCGAATTCTCGACCGCCGCTTTCTGCGGCTCACGTTCCCATTGTCGTGCAACGGTTAAAGGTCTCATTCGCCAACTTCGCCGAATGTGACCGTTCAAACTTACCGAGTTCATCCTTTGCCGAGAATTGAATTATCCGCGCCCGTGGGTGCGGAGGAGCGTTATTTACATGAGCAAGCAAGTTATCGAATATGGTGGCGAGGCCGTCGGAGTCGTCGTTCCTGACCAAGACCGTCTGAAGTTCCTGGCGGTCAAGTATCACGTCTGGGACCTGGACGCTCAGCGCTTCCGTTCGGTCGATGAAGCACGCGCGGCCATTGGCCGGCTCCTTTCCGCCCAGGGCGGGCGGAATCTTACCAGCCGGCCACCCGGCATTGCCGCCGCGTGAGGGCAGAAGTCGAACTGCTTCAGAACCGCATACTCTCAAGAGTACGCATTTCCCGACGGAATGCCGCTGCACAGTTTCGCTGGAAGTGCTTTAGTCCCCATTATCGTTTCAGGACCGCGGGCGGGATGCGAGCGTAATATACGCGCGCTCCCGCTCTTTGCGTCTTGATTGCCCGTCATCTCCCAGTTGTCGACTATAGCTGTGTTGGCAGCGCATTCTTGTGCTATGCCAGGACAAGATTGTATCCGAGGGCGGATCCGGCGATTCTGCGGGATCGGGGAGAATTGGCTCGAATGCTGACGAAGAAGGGAAAATACGGACTGAAAGCATTGGTCAACCTGGCACGGCTTCCACCCGGGCAGACTGCCTTCATCACCGAAATCGCGCAGCGCAACAACATTCCGAAGAAGTTTTTAGACACCATACTCCTGGAACTGCGCAACGCCGGCGTGCTGCGCTCGAAGAAAGGGCCCGGCGGTGGTTATTCCCTGTCGCGACCGGCCTCCGAGATTCGCATCGGCCATGTCATAAGGACGCTCGACGGCCCGCTGGCGCCGATACGCTGCGCCAGTCGCACGGCTTATGAAATGTGCGATGACTGCAACGATCCGGAGACCTGCCGGGTGCGCATCTCGATGACCTCGGTGCGTGACGCGATGTCGTCCATCCTCGATTCGATGACGCTCGCCGAGTTTGCCGCCGGCGGAATCCTCCCCCCCGAGACCTCGGCCGAAAAGCGCATCGGCTGACCTGACGGTCCCGAAAAGTCGCCGGTTTGGTACAAATGGCCGCCGAATGACTTGGTTTGTCCGTGAAAAGAGCCTATCTGGCCTCTATCTTGCTGCGGCCCGCTGACGAGGCCGTTTTTTTGCTACGCACTTCCGGCGGAAAACCGTGACACACTTTTCCCGGAGGTGCCCTACAGGGGGGCGATGATGGGTGTGAGACACGCGACGGCGGATGCGCATGCCGGTGGCACCGTGCTGGAGTCGATCGGGAGGACGCTGACGACTGCCTCGAACGGCATCAAGGCCCTTGCAGACCATCTGACCGGTGACCAAGCCTTCGCGGCCGCCCTCGTCGATGCGGTCGAACTGATGGGCGACGGCGATGGCCGGGTCGTCGTTTCCGGGGTCGGCAAGAGCGGGCATATCGGCCGCAAGATTGCAGCCACGCTCGCATCCACCGGCACCTCGGCCTATTTCGTCCATCCGACCGAGGCAAGCCACGGTGACCTCGGCATGATCACCGCCCGGGATGCGCTGGTGCTGCTCTCCTGGTCGGGCGAAACGGCGGAACTCGCCAACATGCTGACCTACGCCAAGCGCTTCAAAGTGCCGATCGTCTCGATCTCCTCGAACCGCGAGAGCACGCTTGCACGCAATTCCGAGATCGCCCTCGTGCTGCCGAAGGTGCCGGAGGCCTGTCCGCACGGCCTGGCGCCGACGACCTCGGCCATGCTGCAGCTTGCCGTCGGCGATGCTCTGGCGATCGCGCTCCTGGAGCGGCGCGGCTTCTCGGCCGAGGATTTCAAGACCTTCCACCCCGGCGGCAAGCTGGGCGCGCAGCTGCGCCTGGTTCAGGAGCTGGCGCATGGCACCGGACAGATGCCGCTGCTCTCCGTAGGTCGCCCGATGAGCGAGGCGGTCATCGAAATGTCGGCCAAGGGCTTCGGCGTCGTCGGCATAAAAGATGAAAGCGGCAAGCTGGTCGGCGTCATCACCGACGGCGACCTGCGCCGTCACATGACGGGCGACCTCCTGGCGCAACCGGTCGAAGAGGTGATGTCGCGCAATCCGCGGGTGATCAAGGGTGACGTCCTTGCCAGCGCCGCCATGGAATTCATGCAGGACCACAAGGTCACCGTGCTGTTCCTCGTCGACGAAGCGGGCGCGCCGGCCGGCATCCTGCACATTCACGATCTGCTGCGTGCCGGCGTCGCCTGATCTTCGCTGATTTTCGCCGGCTTTTGCCGGGGCGGCGGGTCGACGAAGGCGCCCGGTTCATTGACGTCGTTGCGGTGCAGCCGCTCCGCGATCGCCTTGGCGCCGGCATCCGTACCCGCACGGGAATAGAAGTTCCCGCGCACCTGGATCGAAGCGGCCATCAGCCTGAACATTGCCCCGCTCAGCACCGGATCCGGGGCTTCGGGCGCCGTCCAGAACGCGTCGAGCGGCTGCTGGTCGGTGAGACCGGCAATGTCGAAGACGGCCGTCCCCAGGACCTTAACGGGCTTGCCCTGCTTCAGAGCATGCAATCCGGCGGTGGAGTTGACCGTTACCATTCCGCAGCTGTGCTGCGTAAGCGAATCGAGATTGCCGCCGTCGAGATAGAGGACCCTGTCGCCGACACCGAGCGAGGCGGCCTTGCCCGAGGCGATCCTGCGCCAGGAGATCAGGCTATTGTCGAGCGGGTGCACCTTGATGGCGAGACTGGTTCCTGCCGGCGCATGTCGCGCGAAAGAGGCAAGAATGCCGTCGATCGCTTCCCGCTGGCTGCGGAAGGGTGAATGCGCACGCAATTGAAAGTCTGTTTCAAGTTGAAGCGGATAGACGAAATACGGCGCATTTTTCGCCGAAAGCGAGCGGATCAACGCATCCGCGCGCCGCTGCTCGCCTTTGCCGGCCGCCAGCCGCCGGATCCACCCGGCATATTCGGCGAGCGGATGAAAGATTCCGTGCCGGCGGTAGCCGGGAAAGAGGAAAGAGAAAAACACGTTCGGCAGGTTGTACAGGAGGTCGTATGCAGCCTCTGCAAGAAAGCTCTGCCGGTAGCGCCGCTGCCAGTCGGGCTCGGGCAAACCCGTTGCCGCGCGCAGGATTTGCGCGGGATCGACCGGAAAGTGCGAGTTGGACGACATGCCGCCGCGCTCGAGAGTCAGCCAGTCCGGCCTGAGATAACCCATTTCGACCACGAAGACTCGGATGCCGGCTTTTCGCGCGGCAGCTGTGGCGATCCGGTGATAGGGGCGCTCTTCGCCGAGCAGGACGAGGTCGGTGACGGCGTGGCGGCGGATGAAGGCCTCGACATAGGCCGGCCACCGCGCCGACGAGCCGCGGTAGTTATGGGCGCCCCGGCGTCGCCAGAATATCTGGTCGCCGGGATTGAGGTTGATGCGTAGACAGCAATGGCCCAGGGCTTCGAGATGCCCGGCGACCTTGGCGAAGACCGGCGACGCCGGCCCCTGCAGGAACAGGAAGGTTCTTGGCGGCGCGGGATCGAAGGTCGTATCTGCTGTCATCGGGCGGATTTCCGGAAGACGCTGCTATTGCAGCGCGTCCTTGTGCAGATTGGCGTGCTTCAGCATGGAGCCGAGCAGGTTCCAGGGATCCTCGTCCTTCGCTCGCTTCGGGCTGTGGGCCGCAGCGCGCGCCTTGGCGAGCGGCACGATGAAATAATCCGTGCGGGGATCCGGGAAGGGATCCGCGAAGGATTTCAGAAGGGGTGCGTGGTCGCCGTAAAAGACGAACCAGACCGGCCGGTCGAGCTTGTTGAGGCCGTCGATCAGCTGCTTCAACGCAGCGTCAGACTGCTCGAGGATCGCCAGGTAGATATCGACGGGATGGGTGAGCGTACCGACGCGCCCCGGTTCCCAGGGGCCGTGATTGGCCATCGAGGCGACGAAGAAAAAGCCGCTCTCCTCTTCCGGCAGCTTCTCGACTTCGGCGAGCACGCGGGCTGCCAGCGTGGCGTCCGAGACATAAAGCCCGTCGCGCTCCGGTTTATGGTCGAAGGCATCGAGCATGGTAAGCTTCTCGAATCCAAGGAGGGGCATCGCCTTGTGCCGCAGGAAGAACGTCCGGTCATAGGGATGAATGAAATGCGTGCGCCAGCCGGCGCGCTTGAGCTTTCCGGGCCAGACGACATCGGCATAGTGCGCGGCACGAAGATACGGATAGCTGGCATCGACGTGGATGTCGTCGGGCACAAGGCCGCTCAGGACGGCAAATTCGGTGCGCAGCGTGTAGCCGCCCTCGAAGACATTGCTCAACCGCCCCCACTGCACCGCCTGCTTGCGCAACCGGTCGACCGTCGGAAGCTTGATCGAATCGACACCGAAATGCCGCATGTCGATGAAGGACTCCGACTGCCATACGACGATCAGCGGGGCCTCCTCGTGGCCGATAAGGTCGTGTACCGCGGCGCGCAGTATTTCCGACAATTCGGCGACGATCTTGTCGCGCTTGACGCCGAGCCAGATGATGAAATGGAAGACGACGGAAGCGAAGGTACCGAAACGCACCGTGTTCTTCTTGACGTTGATCGCCTTCACCAGTCTCTGCACGAGGGCGGCCGTCGGGCGGTTCACCGGCCCGTAAAACAACAGGCCCCAGGGTCCGGCGGCGATCCCCACCATCATCAGAACCCAGAAGAGCCTGCTTCTTTCGGGCAGTATCGTCGGCTCGAAATACATGTAAAGTGCCGATACGCCGAACACGTAAAGGAAGGCGACGATCCAGAACACGATGTTCAGCGAGCTCGCATAGAAGATCGTCTTGTACTTGAAGACATCCGCGACCAGGGCAATATCGGAAAAGACCAGCGGCTCGCGGATGAACTTGAACTTCGCGCGGGAAATGCCGGTGAAAATGATGAAGAAACTCATCGTGCCGGCGGCGGCATAGAGGGGCCGCCACGAGATCGCGAAGAAGCCGGCAAAGACGAGCGCGATGACCGGTAGCCGGGCGAGACGGTCGATCCTGTCCTGATAGCGCCCGTATTTCGGTGCGTTCTTCCTGCGTTCGCGCGCCGGAAGGGCGAACCGGTCGGTATAGAAGATCACCGCGCAGGACAGCAGATAGCACCCGAGGGTCAAGGCTATCGGGTAGTCGTGCAGGTGGAAGGGAATGAGCGCCAAGCCGATACCTTTGAGCCATTTCACCGTCGCCGCCTCGGCAGAAGGCTTCTCCCGACACTTAAAGCCTAATATTGGCTGGCACAAGCATGGCCGGGGGCGCCGCCGTCACAGTCCACTGTTGCGCGCGATCGCCCGATCGAACCACCAATTGAGGAAAGGCCTGACCGCCGGCCCGAAGCGGCCGAGAAGATATAAGATCCCGCCGAAATAAATCTCGAAGCGCCGCCGGTCGATCCCGTCGACGATCTTTCGCGCAACCGCCTCTGCCGTCCATGGGCGGACGGTTCCCACGATCAGGCTGGCCTCCTGCGGCCGGGCGGCAAGCTCCCTCGTAAATTGCGGCGTCACGGTATCGGGTGGAAAGCAGATCGATATGCCGACGTTGTGGACGCGTGCTTCGCTGCGCAATGCCTGGGCGAAGCCGCCGAGGGCGAACTTCGAGGCGCAGTAGGCGGTATAGCCGTAGATGCCGATCAGCCCGGCGCCCGAAGAGACCATCAGAATATGGCCGCTGCGCCGCTCCTTCATGTCCGGATAAACGGCGCGCACGGCATGTACCGTGCCCGAAAAGTTCGTTTCCATCTGTCGCTGGAAGGCCGCGCCCTGCATCGCCTCGAAGGGCGCCGGTTCGACGACGCCTGCCGAGGTCACGAGAACGTCGCAAGGCCCGAACGTCTCCACACAGCGCAAAATCGCGGCCTCGATCTCCTCTCCTTTAGTGACGTCGGCGACCTCTATGCGGAGCGCTCCGGCCTCGAGGCCGTGTTCGGCCACCAGCTTCTGCGCTGCCTGCTCCAGAAGATCGCGGGAGCGGGCGACAAGAGAGAGCCTCGCTCCCCGGGCTGCGTAGATCGAGGCGACCGCGAGGCCTATTCCGCTCGAGCCGCCGGTGATGATCACATGTGTCATGGACGCACCCGTTGGCGGCCCGCTTGCGGCGGCTCGTGGTCAGCGCGCCGAGAGCGCACTCAGCATCTTCTCGATATCGACGCCGCCGAGCCCGAAATTGCGGTCGGTAAGATCCTTCAGGCGTTCGGCCGTCAATGTGACGGTGCGGCGGATCTGTTCCTCCGTGTGGTCGCAGGTGATGAAGAAGCGCAAGCGCGCCTGTCCTTCCGGCACCGCCGGGTGGATGATCGGCAGCACGTTGACGCCGGCGGCGAGCAGGTCGTTCGAAAGCTGGACGGCGCGCAGCGAATCGCCGACGATCACGGGCACGACCGAAAAGCCGCCGCTCAGCCCCGTATCGAGGCCGGCCTCCTTGGCCAGCTTCAGGAAAAGGCTGCCGTTGCGTCTCACCGCCGCCGTGCGTTCCGGTTCGCTTGCCAGCACGTCGAGGCTGGCGACCGCGGATGCGGCAAGCACGGGCGCGAGGCCGACGCTATAGACGAAGCCGCCGGCAGATGCCTTCAGGACGGCCGCCAAAGCGGCGCTTCCTGCTATGTAGCCGCCGCAGCTCGACGTGGTCTTCGACAATGTTCCCATCCAGATGTCAACTTCGTGCGGATCGGCCCCGAAATGTTCGGCGAGGCCCCTGCCGTGCCGGCCGAGGACCCCGAGCGAATGCGCCTCGTCGACCATCAGCCAGAAGCCGTATTCGGCCCTGAGCTTAAGAAGCGCCGGCAGATTGGCGACGTCGCCGTCCATCGAGTAGATGCCCTCGACGATCACCAGGATGCGCCGGTAGTCACCGGCGACGGTGCGCAGGACATGCTCGAGATCCGCCGTGTCGTTGTGCTTGAAGAAGCGGCGTGTCGCGCCTGAAAGCTTGATCCCGGCGAGCGCGCTGTTGTGGATGAACTCGTCGTGGATGACGAGGTCCTTCGGTCCCATCAGGCAGCTGATCGCGGCGACATTGGTCAGGTAGCCGCTTACGAAACAGACGGCGGCATCGACGCCGTAGAATTGCGCGATCTTTTCTTCGAGCTCCACATGCTGCGGTCTTTCGCCGGCGACGAGGCGGCTTGCCGACGCGGAAATCCCGAAGCCGGCGATCGTCTCGCGCGCACGCTCGAGGACGTGAGCATGCCGGTTGAGCCCGAGATAGTCGTAGGAGGCGAAGTTGATCAGCTTGCGGCCATCGATCATCGTCGTCGCACCGGCTGCCGTCTGATGCGGTCGGTAGAACGGGTTGGCGATGCCGAGCTGCTCGCTGGCGATCTTCTGGGTAAGGACCTGCTTATATTCGGGCAGATCCTCGAAACGCGCCTGCTGGCGACGCGGAGCCGGCGGCAACTCCCGCTCCGAGCGCGCCATCCGGTTGCGCTCGGACGATTGATGCGTGTTCCGCATCCTGTCCAGCAGACTCTCCTTGAGCGTGCTGTTCATCTTCGGGAAAGTCTGGCCGTTTCCGTCGCTGCTCATTGGCTCAGTGCTTTTTCCTTGTCCGCTCCGACATGGCGTTGCGCAAGTTCCGTGACGAGCTTGTCGTCCCCGGCCTCGGTCTCGTTGCCCTGATCGCGCTTGCTTACCTTTTCATGGAGCTTGCGTGCAATGTCACCGACAGTGGTATTATCCGCGACGCCGCTCAAAGGCATGTCGAAGCCGGTGTTCTGCTGGAAACTCATGCCGAGTTCAACCGCCATGAGGCTGTCGAGACCGATCTCCTTCAATATTTTTCCGCGAGTGACCGTATCCTTCGACACGCGGAGGATGGCGGCGATCTCGCTCGCAACCAGATCGAAGAGGATGTCCTCGGCCTCTTGAGGGGATTTGCCCTCGATCATCGCGACGAGGTCCATCTTCGTGCCTTCGGCGCCTGTGGCATGCTGATCGGCGCTGCGCAGGATCACCTCGAAGAGCGCGTTGCGGGCGACCGGCAGATTCCGCGCAGCTGTCCAGTCGATCTCGGAAATCATCACGACGGCCGCGTCGACCGTGCCCGGATCCGCGGCGATGTGGTTCTCCACCATGTCGAGCGCCACCTGGGCCTTCAACGCCGTTTTGCCGATGCGCTTGGCGAGCAGGTCGTTGACGTCGGCGTTCTGCGTCAGGTAGCCGGCATCGGCAATCGCGCCGAAGCCGACGGCGAGCCCTGACAGGCCCTCCTGGCGCCGTGCACGGGCAAGGCCTTCGAGATAGCCGTTGGCGGCGACATAGTTCGCCTGGCCGGGATTGCCGACCAGCGTCGTCGCCGAGGAGAACAGGATGAAGTTGTCGAGCCTGTCACCACGGGTAAGGCGATCGAGGATTGCCGCGCCCTTGGCTTTCGTGTCGATGACAGGCCGGTTGCGTTCGCGGCTCAGATTGCTGATCAGCGCATCGTCGAGCACCATCGCCGCGTGAACGACGGAGCGAAGCGGTGCTTCCGAACGAAGCGTCGCCAGAAGCGTCTCCACGGCCGCGGCATCCGTGATGTCGCAAGCATGGACCGAAGCCGCAACGCCGCCATTTTGCCAGCGCTCGATCATCGCGTGCGTTTCCGCATCCGGCTGGCCTCGGCGGGAGCAAAGCGCAATCCGGCGGGCGCCTTTCTCGACGAGCCAATTGGCGGCGACGAGGCCGAAGCCGCCGATGCCGCCGACGACGAGATGGACGCCGTCCGGGTCGACCTTCATATCCCTTACAGCCTTCGCGGTCACCTCGTGCCTGCCGGCAACAGGCGGCAGCACCACGATCTTGCCGATATGCCCGGCATTCTGCATCAGCCGGAAGGCATTGCCGATTTCATCGTAATCGAAGGCGCGATAGGGAAGCGGCGTGAGCTTGCCTTCCTCGAAGAGCGCTCCGATCTCCATGAAGATGCGCCTGGTCAGATCCGGCGCATTCACCAGCAGCTGATCGGCGTCGATGCCGAAATAGCTGATATTGCGGCGAAACGGCCTGAGCCCGATCTTGCTGTCGGCGTAATAGTCGCGTTTGCCGAGCTCCAGGAACCGGCCGAAGGGTTTCACCAGCGAGAGGCTCTGCTCCATCGCCTCGGCGAAAAGCGAGTTGAGCACGAGGTCGACGCCTTCCCCGCGGGTGACCGAACGGACATCGTCGACGAAGCCGAGCGAACGCGAATCGAAGACATGATCGGCGCCGAGCATCGTCAGGAAGCGCCGCTTTTCGCGCGTTCCCGCCGTGGCGATGACCTTGGCGCCCTTGAGCTTTGCGACCTGGAGCGCGGCGAGGCCGACGCCGCCGGCAGCACCGTGGATCAAAATCGTCTCTCCAGCCTGAATGCGGCCGAGTTCGACAATGGCGTAATAGGCGGTAAGGAAGGCGACCGGCAAGGTGGCCGCGGCCACCGGGCTCATCGCTCGGGGCAGCTTGGCAATGCCGGCGCGCGCGACGACCGCATGGGTCGAGAAGGCCGCGGAGGCGATCGCCATCACCGCATCGCCGACCGCGAGATCGTCGATCCCTTCGCCGACGGCGACCACGTGGCCGGATAGTTCCATGCCGATCGTCGCCCCGGCAAAACCGTCTTCCAACGCCTCTTCAGGCAACAGGCCCATGGCCCACATCACGTCGCGGAAATTCAAGCCGGTTGCCGCGACGGCGACGACGACCTCGCCGGGGCCCGGCTCCGGTACGCTCGCCTCTTCCCAGGCGATGCTTGCAACCTGCGAACTGACGCGCTGGCGAATGGTCGCGGCCGCAAACGCGCTGGTTTTCCCGTCGGCCTTGTTCGTTGCGCCGGGTACGGCCCGAAGCTCCGAAAGCAGGCCCGTCTTCTGGTCCAGCAGCCATTCCCGGTTCTGTCCCGAAACCGTCAGCAGGGAAAGCGCTGCGGCAAGCAAATCCTTGCGGGCGACGTCGGCAGCGCCGGCAACATCGAGCGCATGAATGTCGATGAACTCATATTCGTTCTGAAGGACGCGGGCGAAGGCCCACAATCCGGAATTCAGCCCGGAGCTTGCCGAGGCTGACAGGGGAGCGCCGCCCGGGGCCACGAGCACGAGGCGCGGCCGGTCGTCGCCTTCCGGCTCGACGCCGGCGAGATGCTGTTTCAATGCCTCGGCAAAGGCGCTGAGCGCCAATACGCGCGTCTGCAACAGGTCCGATCCGTCGCCGCCGGCGCGCTCCGCCTCAGACGTGAAAACCGCGCGCAACGGTCTGTCGCCCATGGCTTCTAGGGCTGCGCGGAGCGTCGCCATGTCTGCGGCAAGGTCGCCTGTCATCCGGACGGGAGTGGCACTTCTTCCACCGGCCGCGACCGGTTTCGAGGCAGAGGCAGTCTCGATCAGCAGATAGGGTGTCGCGGCTTCGCCCGGCTCGGCGCCTGAGCCTGCCGCCGCCGTGCCCCGGGCCTCGATCAGGATGGTGTTCCCATGCGGGCATTCGCGATCCGTCACGACCACGTCGCCGAGGTCGAGATCTGCGAGACACTTCTGCCAATGGGGTACGGCAGCGATCCTGCCGATCGGGAATTCTGCCGTCTGGCTGCGCTCGAACCATCCGCCCGAGAGACCCAAGGCGAAATCGGCGAAGATCGACGGCGCGCTGACGGCCGCGACGAGCCCGCTTCCGGTGAGCATCGAGCGAAGGGCGGTGCGCACCCCGCTCTCCTCTTCGATCAGCTGGTAGAGATTGTCCGAAGCGCTGACCGCGAGGTCGAACGGCCCGATATCTGCGAATTCGCTCTTCTTCAGAACGCGCACATGCGCATCCTCCTCGAAGGCGATTTCCAGACTCCGTTGTGCATTGTCGCGCGGCTCGAAAATGGAAAGTACCGCACCGTTGCGCGCCGCGAGATCGGCCAGCCGGCGGCTGAAGCCGGCAGAGACGCTGCCGAGTTCGACGAGCCGCAGACGGGCGCCTGCCGGTTGCGCCGCGAGAACGCGTTCGACCGTGTGAAGCACCTGGTCCATGCGCGACCGGCTCGCCACGGAATGCACGGCCTGATGGTCGAGCGTCGCTTCGCTGACGAAACCGGCATTGAACGAAGCCGCGTCGTCACCTGCAGGTACGGGAGCAAGCAGCGCGTCGAGACGGCTGAGCGCTTCCGCATAGGCGTTGTTGACGAGCACCGCTTCGACCGCACGGTCGGGGCGGTCGCCATAGAGCTCCCCAAGGATCTCCGGCACGGTCGGAAGCGTGAATTCCCGTGCGACCTTCCAGTTGCCGTTCTGATGTTCGCAAAGACCGGCATCCTCCAGCGTCAGGAGGCAGCTCGTCAGGAAGCACTGGAAAGCGAAGTCCCCGGGCAGCGCGTCGGCTCGCACTGTGGCGGTCCCCTTGCCGAGCTTCAGGGCAATTTCCTGGCCGGCGCGATAGATGGCCGCGTTGAAGAGCAGGGTCGCGTTGTCGACGCCATCGCCATCTATCGGCTCGGCCAGCGTCGCAGGCATGGCCGTCGCAACTTTCATGCCGGGCACGGTCGCGTTGGACAGAACTGCCTCATAATGGAAGGACAGGCCTTCAAGCGTCTTGTGCTTGCGCAGATAGGTACGGCGGAAGCGGCAATCCTCGAAATGTGCGATCGCGACGCCGGTCTCGTCGAAGAAATGGAACCGTGCCTTGATCGAGTTGGCGCTGACCCGCTCGATCTCGATCGTCGCGCGGGCGATCGCCCGGCCGGCATTGACCACGCGTACGGAGCCGAAACGGACAGGAATATAGGGGGCGCCGCCCCTGTCGCCGGTGAAGCGGTCGAAGAGTGCGACCAGGCCGTGGAAGGTCGCGTCGACCGAGATCGGATGAAGGGCGTAGGTGACGTGTGGGTGCCCCGTCGCCTGAGGATGCTTCAACTCGACGTCGATGAGCCGGTCGCCATAGGCCACGGCTTTGGAGAGAAGTTGGAATTGCGGGCCGTAGTCCAGCCCGAACTGCTTCGCCGTTTCATAGGCCTTGGCCGCCGTCACGGTCGCCGTCTTCGCCAAGCCTTTGGTGGACGGACAGCCGTTGCTCGTCGTCGGCAAGGGCTTGCGGCTTCGCGCGACGGCATGCACCGTCCAATCGTCCTCCGAGAGACGTTCGCGCGACCGGATCTCGATGTCGCCGGTCTCCGGCGACAGGATGGTCGAGAGTTCCATGATCCGGCTGTCGCTCAGTTCGAGCGGGCGGACGATCTCCAGATTGGTGATCTCGACCTCGTCGCTGCCGTGATATTGCTGTGCGGCGGAAACGGCGATTTCGATGAAACCGCTGCCCGGGAGGATCGCCTTGCCGTCGACCACGTGCTCGGCGAGATCCGGAAAGAGATGCGCGTCGACGTGGTTCTTCCAGCTTCCCGCATTGGGGTCGCCGCGCCAGCCGTTGAGACGATAGGGCTTTGCGGAGCGTCCGAAGAGATCCGTCGCATCGGTCGTGACTGCCGGCCGCAGCTCTGCCGGCTCGAAGGGCAGCGCGGGCAGTTCGATGAATGCGTCCCGCTTGCCATAGACACGCGACCGGTCGACGGCGGCACCGTGGGCGACGGCGCGCGCCATCGATGCCGAGATCGGATCGTGGCCGTTCTCGCCGGCATCGCGCAGCAATGTCGCCACCACCGAAGCCGGCACCGCCGCCTGCTTGATCGTCTCCTTGACGTAAGATCCGAGAATGGGACGCGGCGAGATCTCGATGAACAGCGTGCAGCCGAGATCGAGCGCGGCCTCGGCAGCGGCCTGGAAACGCACCGGCTCGCGAACGTTCTTCCACCAATAGTCGGGATCGAGCGCAGTCCCGTCGAGCGCGGCACCCGTGACGGTCGACAGATAGGCCAGCTCCGTCCGGCGGGGGGCGATATCAGGGATGTCGGCGAGAAACGCCTCTTTCGCCCGATCGATGATCGGATGATGGAACGGATAATTGATGTCGAGGATCTGAACCGGGATTTTAGCCTTGCGCGCAGCGTCGCGGAACGCCGAAATCTCGTTTGCCGGGCCGGAAATCGTCACCGAATTGTGAGCGTTGATGGCTGCGACGCAGACATCGTCGAGCCCGCGCTCCGCCGCGAAGGCCTTGGCTGCCTGCTCGCCCAGCATAACGGCAGCCATCGTGCCCTGGCCGGCCAGAAGGTCCTGGTGCAGCGATCGTTTGGCGACGATCGACACGGCGTCGACGAGGGACAGCGCCCCTGCCGCATAAGCGGCAGCGATTTCGCCGACCGAATGACCGAAGACGGCGGTCGGCTTGATGCCCATGGCCACGAGCGAGTCGGAGAGCGCGGCCTGTATCGCGAAAAGCAGCGGCTGGGCCACCTTCGTGTCCGCGAGCTTCCTGTCGAGTCCAGGGTCGGTCAGGAGATCGGTGAGAACGATATCCGAATGGAACCTGAAAAGGGCGCTGACCGAGGTGAACGACTGACGGAAGTGCAGATTCTCGCGGAACGCCTCGACACCCATGCCGGCCCATTGCGAGCCGTTGCCGGAGAAGACGAAGGCGACCTTTGCTTCCTTCGCCGCCGCTTCGCCGGTCTCCCCGATATCGGAGCCGGGCTTTTCCAGGTGGTTGGCAATCGCCCGGACGATATCTTCGGGATGATCGCTGCGTGCCGCGAACCGATGGCGCATATGCGTCCGGTTGGCGCCGGAAGCGGCGACGATCGCGCGCGTCTCTTCCTTCGTCGCGCCCGCAAAGGCGGCCTTATAGTCTCTGAGCAGGTTTTCGAGGCTCGACGCGGTATGGGCGCTTGCCAGAAACACGTGGCCCGCCGGAGAGGTCGCAGCCTTTTCCGCCTGTGCCGGATCCGGATCGCTGATGACGACATGGGCGTTGGCGCCGCCGAAGCCGAAGGAATTGATGCCGGCGAGCCGCGCCCGCTTGCCCTTCAGCAGCTCGATCGGATTGGCCGTCACGCGGACATTGAGTCCGTCGAAGTCGATCTGTTCGTTCGGCGTCTCGAAATGCAGCGAGGCCGGCAGATAATTGTTCTCCAGAGCCAGAACCGCTTTCAGCATCCCGAACAGGCCGGAGGCCGGCTCGGTATGGCCGATATTGGACTTTATCGAGCCGATCGGCACCGGAGCCCGGCGCTTCGCGCCGATGACCGTGCCGATGGACCATACCTCAGCCGGGTCGCCGACCTTCGTGCCGGTACCGTGGCCTTCTACGAAAGCGACCTGGTTGGCGTCGATGCCATTGCCTTCGTAGATCATCCTCAGCAGATTGGCCTGCGCCTCGCGCGAGGGCAGCGAGATGCCGTTGGTGCGGCCGGCCGAATTGACGCCGGTGGCGACGATCCGCGCATAGCTCCGGTCGCGCTCGCGTTGCGCCCGGTCCGTGCGGCGCAGGACGAAGACGACGCCGCCCTCGGCGCGCACATAGCCGGCGCCGTCGTTGTCGTAGGCGCGGCAGAGCCCTTCGGGCGAGAGCATGCGCGCCTGTGCGAAGCCGACGAAGGGAAGCGGGTGGGCGAGGATATTGACGCCGCCGACGATGGCCGTGTCGATCTCTCCGGCGTTCAGCGCCCGCATTGCCTGATCTAGGGCTACGAGCGAAGAGGAACAGGCCGTGTCGACGGTCATGCTCGGACCGCTCAGGCCGAAGACGTGGGAAATACGGTTGGAGACGATCGACAGCGTGTTGCCCGTCATGAAGTAGGGGCCGGCGGCAGCCGGGTCGTCGACCGTGAGATTGGCGTGATCGAGGCTGGAGGCCCCGACATAGACGCCGACGTTTTCACCGTGCAGCGAGGCGACGGAAATATTGGCGTCCTCGAGCGCACGCCAGGCGAGCTGCAACAGAACCCGCTGCTGAGGGTCCATATACATGGCCTCGCGCTGCGACATCCCGAAAACGGCGGGATCGAAATCGTAGATATGGTCGAGGACGCCGGCGGCAAAGGAATAGGTCTTGCCGGGCGTGCCCATGACCGGATGCCAGAATCGCGCAAGGTCCCAGCGGTCCGAAGGGACGCGGGTCACGGTGCACTTGCCCTGACGAAGGATTTTGAACAGCGCCTGCGGAGATTTCGCTCCCGGGGCAAGGCATGCACGCCCTATGATTTCAACCGTCATGTAAGATCGAACGCTCTGAACTGCCGTTAAAATTGTCTTAGCCCATTGCAAGGTCAAACGTAAATTGCAATCGGCGACATTCCTGCTCTGTAGGTATCCCCGGGTTTATCCCCTGCGCTGTATTAGTGAGCTTTTAACTCATAGTGCCTAGCTTTCAACCCCGAAGGGCTAGATATACGTCTCCTGCGTTCCGTCCAATACAATTACCGCGACGGTTCGTAACCAAGATCGAGGCGGTATGGCCGGAAGAGCGCAGTCTCGATTATTTTGCCGGCTGTCGCGGCGAGGTGGCTTGTTGTGGGACGGCCTTTGTGCTTTTCAGAGACCGGCGGATTCCCTGCCGGGAAAATGCGGCGCAGATATCTGTATGGAATCATTGCTGCGCCGAACACGGAGTGTCGTAGTGAAACGAGTGACTGCCCTTCTGCTTTGTACCGCGCTTGCGGGATGCCAGGCCGTGCCGGGCGAGGGCCCTCTGACAACCGATATCGTTTCGGATGCCGGCCAGTCCGGCTCGGAGATCGGCAGAAGGAACGCGACGGTATTTGATATTGTAGATGTCGATGGCCAGTCGGCGCGGCTCGTTTCCGAATATGTTTCCACAACCCTCAGCCGCCGCTTCGGCATTGGCGGCGGCGTCGGTCAGGTGGTCATCGGCATTGGCGACCAGTTGAAGGTCACGATCTTCGAGGCGGGCAGCGACGGACTGTTTTCCACAACTGAATCGAAGCAGACGAGCATCGATCTCGTCGTCCAGCCCGATGGCAAGGCGGCAATTCCTTATGTCGGATCGGTCCGTTTTGCCGGCCTGACGCTCGAGCAGGCGCGCCAGGCGATCCTCGATGCATTGAAACAGAAGGCCGTCGAGCCGGATGTGATCGTGACGTCGACGTCGACGGCGTCGCGCATCGTCACGGTCTCCGGTGCCGTCGGCCGTCCCTCGGTCGTGCCTCTCAATCTCGTCAGCGAGACGATCAACGAGGTCATCGCGAAGGCGGGCGGCCCGTCGGCGCAGCCCTACGAGACCTATGTGACCCTGGTGCGCGGCAAGAAGACCGGCACGGTCCTGCTGAAATCGATCATCGAGAGCCCGTCGGAAAACATTCACGTGAAGCCGGGCGACCAGATCTTCGTGACGCGCGATCCGCGGACCTTCACCGTGCTCGGCCAGGTCCGCGCAAATCAGCGCGTCGAATTCGGCGCCAACGATCTCAACCTGCTAGAGGCCGTCGCGCTCGCGGGCGGCGGCTCGGATCGGACGGTGGATGCCAAGGGTTACTTCGTCTTCCGCTACGAGGAGCCGGACATCGTCATGAGCCTGCTTGGGCAGGAGCGGTTTCACAAGCTGCTGAGCAAGGGCATGAAGGCCGACCGCGTCGGGCGCTACCCGGTCGTCTACCGGTTCGACATGACGAAACCGGACAGCCTCATTGTCGGTCAGACCTTCCCGGTCAAAAATCGCGACGTCATCTATGCCTCGCGCCATCCTTCTGTCGACATCACGAAATTCCTCGATTTCGTCGCAAGGCCGATCGGTATCGTCAACTCCGGCGTGAACGTCGCCGACAATCTCAGCGATTTGAACAACTGATCTTGGGGCGCGCGACACCGGGCGTCGGTCCGGTGTCGACGCGGTTGCCGCTGAACGCTTTCGGCCGGCATGAATTAAGATCTTATAATCAATCACCTTTATAAGGTTCGCCCGTTCGCCGCGAGATTCACGTCACGAGCGCCGAACGTGCTTGCCGCGGTGCGCGTTCTATGGTTGATCTGGTTAGAGCGGGATGAGGAAAGGTGTATGCGATTTTCCGCCCGCATCCCGCTCTAGCTAATTAGAATCGATCACGTTCGTGACTGAGGTCGATCCGACCTGAACCATCGTGATCGAGATCGATTGTTGATGGCCGATGCGGCTCGGCCGGATTGCGAGAGGCAATGCCTGACGACGCCCTGATCGTTATCGACTTGCAGAACGACTTCTGCCCCGGCGGCGCTCTCGCGGTCGAGGGCGGCGATGAGATCGTGCCTGCCGTCAATCGCCTCATCGACGCGTCGCCGCATGTCGTCCTGACCCAGGACTGGCACCCGGCCGGCCATTCGAGTTTCGCCTCGACGCATCCGGGCAAGGCTCCGTTTCAGACCGTGGCGATGCCTTATGGAGAGCAGACGCTCTGGCCCGAGCATTGCGTCCAGGGGAGCCCCGGTGCCGATTTTCATCCGTCCCTGCGATGGACCTCGGCGGAACTGGTCATACGCAAGGGCTTCCGCCGCGAGATCGACAGTTATTCCGCCTTTTTCGAAAACGACCACCGGACCCCGACCGGACTTGCCGGTTACCTGCGCGAGCGCGGCTTAAAGAGCGTGACGCTTTGCGGCCTGGCTACCGATTTCTGCGTTGGCTTCTCGGCACTCGATGCGGTCGCTCAGGGCTTTTCGACGTCGGTGGTGCTCGGTGCCTGCCGCGGCATCGATCTGAACGGCTCTCTCGCGGCCATGACCCTGCGCATGCGCGATGCCGGCGTCCGGCTGATCTAGTCGCCCCGGGACGGGGAAGCGCGGCACCGGCCGCATCCCCGCCCGGACTTAGGATATCGACCACGATCGCCTCGCCACAGAGCGGGTCATGACGGTCCAAGAGGAGCGTATTGCAGATGCCAAAGACCGATATCGCGCGACGGGTCTATAACCATACCTGGAAGCTCGATCCGATCGTCCGCAGCCTGCTGGATACGGATTTCTACAAGCTTTTGATGCTGCAGATGATCTGGCAGCTCTATCCGGGCGTGGACGCGACCTTTTCGTTGATCAACCGCACGAAGACGGTACGCCTTGCCGAGGAGATCGACGAGCAGGAACTGCGCGACCAGCTCGACCACGCGCGCGGCCTGCGCTTCACCAAGAAAGAGATGATATGGCTCGCGGGTAACAGCTTCTATGGCCGCACGCAGATCTTCTCGCCGGAATTTCTGGCCTGGCTCGCAAAATTCCGCCTTCCGGAATACGAGTTGTCGCGTCGTGACGGCCAGTTCGAGCTGACGTTCCGTGGCCGCTGGGCCGAGACGACGATGTGGGAAATCCCCGCGCTCGCGATCATCAACGAGTTGCGCTCGCGCGCGGCGATGAAAGGGCTCGGCCCGTTCACGCTGGACGTGCTCTATGCCCGCGCCAAGGCCAAGATGTGGTCGAAGGTCGAGCAGCTGCGCGAGCATCCGAACCTGCGCATCTCCGACTTCGGCACGCGCCGGCGGCACAGCTTCCTATGGCAGCGCTGGTGCGTCGAGGCGCTCAAGGAAGGCATCGGCCCGTCCTTCACGGGATCCAGTAACGTGCTGCTGGCAATGGACAACGACCTGGAGGCGGTCGGCACCAATGCGCACGAGCTGCCGATGGTGGCCGCGGCGCTTGCCCGCAACGGCCGCGAGCTTGCGGCCGCGCCCTACAAGGTTCTGCAGGACTGGAACCAGCTCTATGGCGGCAACCTCCTGATCGTGCTCCCGGACGCGTTCGGGACGGCCGCGTTTCTCAGGGATGCGCCCGACTGGGTGGCGGACTGGACCGGCTTCCGGCCGGACAGCGCCCCGCCCATCGAGGGAGGCGAGAAGATCATCGCCTGGTGGAAGAAGATGGGCCGAGACCCGCGGGAGAAGCTCCTGATCTTCTCCGACGGCCTCGACGTCGACACGATCATCAAGACCTACTGCCACTTCGAAGGGCGCGTGCGCATGAGCTTCGGCTGGGGAACCAATCTCACCAATGATTTCGCCGGCTGCGCTCCGACCGAAATCAAGGGCCTCAACCCGATCTCCATCGTATGCAAGGTCAGTGAGGCCAATGGCCGCCCGGCGGTCAAGCTCTCGGACAACCCGCGCAAGGCGACGGGGGATCCGGCCGAAGTCTCGCGCTATCTGAAATTCTTCGGCAGCGAGGATTTCGTGGAGCAATCCGTACGGGTGTGACGGGGGAAGAAGCCGGCGTCTGCGGCTTCCAATCCCTCAATCATATGACTTATTGCGGTACCTCACTATTTCCTTGAATTTCCCCCCGATTGCCCCATGATGAGGTCGTTGAGGTACACCTTGGGAGGGGTTCGTGCGTCAGGCCTATTCTCCGGATGACGTGGACGTCATGCGCGGAGCGCTCGATATCTGGTGCGCTCTGCACAATGTCGGCAGGGATGGTGTGGAGGCCAACAGGGCCGCCAAGCGCATTCTCGACCTGATGGACACGAAGAAGTGTTCCTGCGACGAACTTCTGGCTCAGCTGGGAGATTTCGGCCCGGAGCAACGTCGCCGCGTTTCATGACGCATGTCCCCAGGCGATCTTTGCGCCTGACAAGGCGGCCGCTTTCATCGTGGTATCGATGAGGTGATTTCGTGCGACACGGCGGCATTCGCCTCCGGGCGATAGCTGGACAGCGCAAAATGCAGGATGCCGCTGACTGTGATGGACAGCGCGAGAACCGCGACAGTGACGCCGAGACCCGATTTGATCATGTCCATCTTCTCCGACCGTTGCTTGTTTGCGCGTGTGAAAGACCGCGGAATAGAGTTATTCCTGTGGCGCCGGTCGGACTGTTCCCCGAGGAACGGAGAATATGGTTAACAATCTCCTGACCGTGGCGGGCATGCCACGCCACCTGAGGCTTTCAATTGCTTCTCTTCCCTGAAATTTTTCCGATTGACCTTGCCATCGTTGTAAGCCCTAGAACTTGAAAATCAGGTTGCAGCGGCGAAGTTCGCCCGTTGTGGCCGCGCCACACTCGATGCGCCTTGCGCGTCAACGTGAGCTGAAGATTGAAAATTTTGGGCCCGATGATAGGCATTGAACATGGGCATGCTTCGAATCACGACGCAGAAGCTGTTGATTCTGTTCCGCCTGGTGATTTTCGTGTCACTGGCGGCATATGCATTGCCGAGTTCCGCCGCAGCCATGCACGGCGACTGGTCCCAGTCTGAAATCGCGCAGCCGGGCGATCATTCCGATATGGCGAGCGGCGCGCATTCGCACGGCGATCAGGACTCCTCTGCCGCAGGCGACGAGAAGCCCGGGAAGCAGCAATGCTGTAAAGACGTTTGTGCCAGCATGGCGATTCTGGCGGGGACCGACGCTATTGGCAGACCCCGCCTATCCCCCGTCCGGGAATTCGTCGACGAGGCCGGGACCACGGGCGAATTGCCGCTGCTGCACCGCCCCCCAAGCGCCTGAATAGGATGCGCCCGTCCGTTTGACGGGTCGAACGCGTGTTCGCGAGCAAGCCTTGCTCTCGAGCGCTGCCGCAATCTCCTATTCGGATAAATCCATGAAACATCTGCTTTTCGTGGCCGTCCTGCCGCTTTTTGCGAGCGGTTGCGCCGCCACCTTGCCTCCCGATGTGATCGCCTCGGGCGAACTCCCGGCCAGCGATGCCGACGTGTGGCCCGTTGCCTATACGAGTCCTGTCGCGGGCTATACGGACCGCAGGGCCGTCGATCCCAAACCATGGCGCGACCAGAATGATGCGCAGGCTCCGAAAGGAGGCGGATCATGATGAAAGCCAAGATGAAGCTGGCGGCGACGCTCTCACTGCCGCTGGTGCTCGGCGGTTGCGTTACGGCTGGCGAGTACGCAGTCAAGCACGCCGGATTTTCCCTGGTCGCGGCGACAACGGCCGAAGCCGCCGGCAAGCAGACCGTGTGGGTGCAGAACCAGGAACAGGCCCGATCCGTCTCCAAGCGGGTGAAGGCGCTGATGGCGAAGAAGTCGATCGACGTCGAGACGGCAGTCCAGGTCGCGCTGCTCAACAACAAGGGGCTGCAGGCGGCCTATGCCGATCTCGGCGATTCGGCGTCCGACGCCTGGCAGGCGACAATGCTCGTCAACCCGACCGTGGGTGTCGGGCTGACGGGCATCGGCACGCCGGGGCTTACGGCATTCCGGACGGTCGAGGGCGCGATCGTCTCCAATATTCTTGCGCTCGTCACGCGCGACAGGAATATCGCGCTCGCCGACACCGAGTTCCGGAAGGCGCAGTTGGATGCCGCTTCGCGCACCTTGCAGCTTGCTTCCGAGACGCGGCGCGCCTGGATCAATGCCGTAGCGGCTTGGGAAACGGTGGGCCAGCTCAACCGGGCGCAGGCGGCGGCCGACGCAGCGTCCGCGCTTGCCGAAAAGCTCGGCGAGAGCGGGGCCATGACAAAGGGGGCGCAGGCCCGCGAGCATGTCTTCTACGCCGAACTGGCGGGAGAGGGGGCCAAGGCGCGGCTCCAGGCGCGTCTGGCCAAGGAGGAACTGACGCGGTTGATGGGCCTCTGGGGTTCGGACGTCAAATTCCAGGTGCCGAACCGGCTGGCTCCCCTGCCGAAGGGTCTGATGAAGCGCGACCAGATCGAGGCGGAAGCTCTGCGGCGGCGGGTCGATCTCCAGATTGCGAAGCTCGATCTGGAGGCGACGGCCAGATCCTACAATCTGACCGAGGCCACCCGCTACGTCACCGACCTCAACCTCCTCGCCGGCTTCGAGACCGAGCGGGCAAAGGAGGACGGCGACATCTCGTCGGAGACGACGGGCCGGGCCGATCTCGAATTCGTCATTCCCATCTTCGACAGCGGCAAAGCGCGCATGCGCAAGGCCGAGCTCGCCTATATGCGGGCGGCGAACCTTCTCGCCGAAAAGGCCGTCAATGTCCGCTCGGAAGCACGCTCGGCCTATCAGGCCTACCGCGCCAACTACGACATCGCCCGGCACTACCGCAGCAGCGTCGTGCCGCTGCGCACCGAAATCGAGGAACAGTCACTCCTCACCTACAACGGGATGATCACCAGCACCTTCGAACTGCTCGCCGACAGCCGCGAAAAGGTCAATGCGATCCTGCTCGCGATCAATGCCAAGCGCGACTTCTGGCTGGCCGAGGCGGATCTGGCTCCGGCGATCTACGGCGGGGGCGCGGCCTCCCGCGAAACCGAGGTCGCGGCGGCCGCCGAAAACGGCGAATGAGAAAGGCACGCAAAATGTTCAACAGACGACAGTTACTCGGCGCGAGCGCCGCACTGGTTTCCACCGCCGCCTGGGCGAAAACGTCGAATATGGGCCTGCCCGAGGCGGCATTCATGGAGACGGCGGATACGCAAGCCCCCGTCCGGCCTTCCTCCGGGCCTGACTACAACCCGGTGGTGACCATCAACGGCTGGACCGCACCCCACCGGATGAACAGCGGCGTCAAGGAGTTCCATCTCGTCGCCGAGCCGGTCGAGCGCGAGATGGCGGAGGGCATGACCGCCTATCTCTGGGGCTATAACGGCCAGTCGCCAGGTCCGACGATCGAGGCGGTCGAAGGCGATCGGGTCCGCATCTTCGTCACCAACAAGCTGCCGGAGCCGACGACGATCCACTGGCACGGCATGATCCTGCCATCCGGCATGGACGGCGTCGGCGGGCTGTCGCAGCCGCACATCCCGCCCGGCAAGACTTTCGTCTACGAGTTCGATCTCGTGAAGTCGGGCACCTTCATGTACCACCCGCATTCCGACGAGATGGTGCAGATGGCGATGGGGATGATGGGCTTCTTCGTGATCCACCCCAAGGACCCGAAATTCATGCCGGTCGACCGGGATTTCGTGTTCCTGCTCAATGCCTACGACATCGAGCCGGGCTCCTACGTGCCGCGTGTCATGGAAATGACCGACTTCAACATGTGGTGCTGGAACAGCCGCATCTTCCCGGGCATCAGCCCGCTGGTCGTTTCCAGGAACGACCGCGTGCGCGTGCGGGTCGGCAATCTCACCATGACCAACCACCCGATCCACATGCACGGCTACGACTTCGAGGTCACATGTACCGACGGCGGCTGGGTCCGACCGGAGGCGCGCTGGCCGGAGGTCAGCATCGACATTCCGGTCGGCGCCATGCGCGCCTACGAATTCGACGCCAAATACGCGGGCGATTGGGCGATCCACTGCCACAAGTCGCACCACACGATGAACGCCATGGGACACGACATCCCAACCTTCATCGGCGTCGACAAGAAGGGGGCCGCGGAAAAGATCCGGAAGGTCCACCCGGAATACATGCCGATGGGTACGGCCGGCATGTCCGACATGGGCAAGATGGAAATGGAGCTTCCCGAAAACACCATACCCATGATGACCGGCTGGGGTCCGCACGGGCCGATCGAAATGGGCGGCATGTTCTCCGTCGTCAAGGTGCGCGAGGGCATCTCGGCGGACGATTACTCCGACCCCGGCTGGTACGAAAACCCGCCCGGAACGCAGGCTTGGGAGTGGACGGGCGAGCTTCCGGACTGGACCAGGGCCGATGACGCAAAGACGCGGATCACGCCGAAGCACTCCAAACACGGATGATAGCGCATGACGATCTTCAACCAACCGATCCGTCTCGCCCCCGGAAGGTCGGGCGAGATGGTCTGGAAATTCACCAATGCCGGCGCTTTCAAGATCGCGTGCCTGGTGCCGGGTCACTACGACGCGGGCATGCACGGCGACGTGACTGCCGCACGGAAATAAATCCTCAGGAAAGGGTCTCACATGAAAACGACTGTCAAGTTCACACTGGCCTTCGCCCTCGCTCTCGGCACGGCCTACGGCGCCATCGTCGGCGACTTCACCAAAGGTACCGTCAAGAAGGTCGATGCCAAAGCGAAGAAGGTCACGCTGAAGCATGAGGAGCTGAAGGCTCTCGAGATGCCTGCCATGACGATGGTCTTCAGGGTCAAGGACGAAGCCCTGCTGTCGAAGCTGAAGGAAGGCGATCAGATCGAATTCGTTGCCGAACGCGTCGACGGCAAGCTGACCGTCACCGAAGTGAAGTAGCTCCGATAGAGACGCGACGGGATGCCGCCCGTCCCCATCCCGGCTTCGATGCCGTCATCGGCCCGCATTACGGCACGGTCGTCGGAGGCGTTCTGGACAGCGGCGTCCACAGCGAGTTCACTGTAATAGTCGATGCGGTGAACGTGGCGCAAAGGCTCGAAAACCCCGGCCAAGTCGCTCGACGCTCCGCTTGTGATCTCGTTTTCGCTGATCGAGCGTCCTTGCCTGGACAGTCCAGCCAAGCCCTGCACGTTTGCAGGCGGTCTTGAAGGCGTTGCTGATACGACTTCCTGCCGACGTGTCTGCATCCTTATCCGGGTCGGGACGTTCATACGGGACGCACTTGCAATTAATAGCACAGGGTTAGTTGTCCTGCTCCCAACTCCGCCCAGGTCGGCAGCAAGGCGGGAGAGCCCTTGGCCTTCGGATCGACAGAGTTTGTCCGAAGGCATTCCCAGCAACTGAGGAATTACAGATGACCCGGCGATTACTCGCTGTCTTCCGTGCCATTTTCATCGATTGTGGGTGGCTCAAAACTGAATGATGTCTGGTCATCTTCGGGCGGAAGTTGCAAGTCTTCGATGCCCAAGACCTCGAATTTCGAGCCAGCCAGTTTCTTGATGTCCCCGTCATCAGAATAGATGACCGTCGCGCCCTCGATAGCGGCTATGGCGACGATCTGGTCATCGAACTTGGCTTTCGCCTTTGACACCGTTGCAGATTTCGTCCCGCTCTGGCGGCGCTCAACCTGCATTGCTGCGTATTCTACCGCCGCACGCTCATCAAAAGGCGAGATGCGGAAATGCTTGCTTCTCTTGATGATCGAGAGACGTTCCGGTGCTCCGTCCTGCGCCCTAACAAGGCTTTCGGCGAGCGAGGGCGTGGGGATGATGATCTTCGTCTTTTCCCGCTGGAGGGTTGCGATCAGATACTCGACACGCTCGCGGCAACGCTCGACTGGCAGGCCAGTGGTTTTGCAGGTCGGCGCGTTGGCACTTTCATCGAAGAGGTAGAGAAGTATGTTGGCGTCGAAGGCAACAATCAATTCGCGTCTCCGCCACCATGACGATCTTCAAGGAGTGCACGAACAGGATCGGGAACCTCGTTCCAGGTGCTTCCTTTGATCTTTCGCAGGGAAGCAACCACCTCTTCCAGAGGCTCGTCGCCCAGAACTTCAAAATCGGTGATCTTGAAGCTCTTCAAAACCCAACTGCCATCGGCTTCCCGATACCATGTCCCACTGCCGTAAACCCGCAAGGTCGGGCCGAGAAGATGCTGTGCAATCTTCCGGGCGAGGTCGGCTGTAGCATTGAGACCGCTATGGATGGTGGCACCATCGCGCAGGTGAACCGGGATGGTGTCATCCTTACCACCGACACGAATGACCTGCCCCTCTAGACTGCCTTCCTGCCGGATCGGCCCAAAGACAAGGGGCTCCGGTCGGGTACGACCAGGAAACGGCAAAATGACAGCGCCATCGTTCCCGCTCAGTTCGCCGGTTGCATTGTCCTTGCGCAGCATCTCATCAAGTTCGTCAAACGCCTTGAGGGCATCCTTGGGCGCGCTCCCCCGCTGAAGACTCAGCACCCTGTCCTGCACCTTCGGCTGCGCTGGTTCATCCACTGCGGCGACAAGAATAGCAGAACCCGTCTCGACACTCTGAAAATGAACATTGGCGGTTTCGCCAAGCAAACGGGCATACGCCGCCATGTACTCCGCAAGCCGGTCCATAGGCAGCGTTTCCGGCGTGTAGCTGTTTTCTATTTGAAACCTATATTCGCTCATTCCAATCATGCCTCACGCTGATCGGCGCAAATTCCGACCATCTTACCACACGACTACCATTGATCGCCCCTGAAACCAAACGGTACTGTTTCTCGTGGCAAGAAATAGCGGCGCTGGTCGACGACATCATGCGCCCGGGTCAGCCGGTCGCCTCCGTAGTCATCCCCGGCTATCAGGACACACTTGCGGATCGCACGCGCAACCCGGGTATTGCAGCGCTCGAAAACGGGCGCGCGGCAGGGCCGTCGTCCGGCGCCTACACGCAGCGGCGTTCGGCCAATACCGAAGCCGTCGAGCGCGCCAATATCCAGACGCCGGAAACGCTGCAGACCCGGACCTACGAGTGGATGCGCGGCCAGGTCAGCGGCACCTATCTCGCGACGGCGATCGCCGCCGTCGTGGCGCGGGCGAAGAACTGGGGCATGGCAAAACCGTCGTTTCGGCGAGGGTGCGCGAGATCGGGCGCGACGTCCACTTTTCCTTGAGTGCCCCAAATAGCGCCCAAACTGCTGTATGTTGGTGAGTTGGGCGTTTTGTAGGAAGGCCGGAAGTACTTCATTTCTTTAGGAGATTAATGGTGCTGCTAGAGAGATTTGAACTCTCGGCCTCTCCCTTACCAAGGGAGTGCTCTACCCCTGAGCTATAGCAGCATCCGGCGGCGCTTCGTGACGAGCCGCATCAGGCGAGGGGCCTATTGCCATAGCTTGAGGGAGAGCGCAAGCCGCATTTCGAAGTTTTTGGGCGGGCCGTGCCGGGAAGTCGGCGGGCTTACGCGGTCCAGGGCGTTCAAGCTCTTCCGTTGTGGCCTGTTGCGGCACGGACCGGCTCGGAAGCAGCTTCGCGGTTTTCCCCGATTTCGCTCTCCTCCGGCCGGCTTGCCGCTTCCGAAGGTCCTGGTTTTGCGGTAATGGATGGCCATGCAGAGCGACGATAACAATAAGCATGTGCCGGGGCGGGCAAAGGGCGCAGGGCATTCGAGCGAGGCCGAGGCGAGGCGGCTGCGTCTGGCGAAGAACCTGCGCGACAATCTCCAGCGGCGCAAGCAGCAGATGCGTGCGCGCCGGGCTGGTGCTGCGGACGAGACATCCGGACTGCCTGCCGCAAAAACGGACGAATCGGAAGATTAGGTCCTGCAACCGGCGGCAGGCGGGGCCGTCCGGGTCTTCGCTTCCCTGCACCCCGCCTTTCAAGGCACTTCTAATTTCACCGCATCTCCACTAAAGAGACGCCCTTCAACAATGCCGGATCGGCATCGATTTTCCAGAAAGGCGGGCAGCGCCCGTTCGAGAGGTCTCATGGATCGCATCAGGATTGTAGGCGGAAACGAACTCCACGGGGTGATCCCCATCTCCGGCGCGAAGAACGCCGCCTTGCCGCTGATGATCGCGTCGCTGCTGACCGACGACACGCTGACGCTCGAAAACGTCCCGCATCTGGCCGATGTCGAGCAATTGATCCGCATCCTGGGCAATCATGGTGCCGACATTTCCGTCAACGGCCGGCGCGAGCGTCAGGGCGAGAGCTATGCCCGCACGGTTCATTTCACCAGCCGCAACATCGTTTCGACGACGGCGCCCTATGAACTCGTCTCGAAGATGCGCGCGAGCTTCTGGGTCATCGGGCCGCTGCTCGCACGCGAAGGCAAGGCGCGGGTGTCTCTGCCGGGCGGTTGCGCCATCGGAACGCGTCCGGTCGATCTCTTCATCGAGGGGCTGGCAGCACTTGGCGCCAATATCGAGATCGATGGCGGCTACGTCAACGCCACCGCACCGGCAGGCGGGCTCATCGGTGCGCGCTACGTGTTCCCGAAGGTTTCCGTCGGCGCGACGCATGTGCTGATGATGGCGGCAACGCTGGCCAACGGCACGACCGTGCTCGGCAATGCCGCACGCGAGCCCGAAGTCGTCGACCTTGCCAAATGCCTGAACGCCATGGGCGCGAAGATCAGCGGGCAGGGGACGAGCACTGTCACCATCGAGGGTGTGCGCTCGCTCTCGGGCGCCCGTCACCGCGTGCTGCCCGATCGCATCGAGACGGGAACCTATGCCATGGCCGTCGCCATGGCGGGCGGCGACGTCATTCTCGAGGACACCGAGGCGAGCCTCCTGGACACGGCGCTCGAGGCGATCCGTCGCGCCGGCGCCGAGATCAGCGAGACGAACAACGGCATCCGCATCGTCCGCAACGGCGCCGGCATCAAGCCGGTCGACATCGTTACCGATCCGTTTCCCGGCTTCCCCACCGACCTCCAGGCGCAGTTCATGGGACTGATGACCCGGTCGAGCGGCATTTCCCACATTACCGAGACGATCTTCGAAAACCGTTTCATGCATGTGCAGGAGCTGGCGCGGCTCGGCGCCAAGATCTCGCTCTCCGGCCAGACGGCCAAGGTCGAGGGCGTATCGCGGCTGAAGGGCGCGCCGGTCATGGCGACGGATCTCAGGGCCTCCGTTTCGCTCGTCATCGCCGGTCTGGCGGCCGAGGGCGAGACCATGGTCTCGCGCGTTTACCATCTCGACCGCGGCTTCGAGCGCCTCGAAGAGAAGCTCACGCGCTGCGGCGCCCATGTCGAGCGCGTCAGCGACTGATCCGGCTCGGCGCGTCCGATCAGGTGCGCAAAGCCGCTGTGGCGCTTTCGGTCACTTCCCGCGCTCGAGCCGTTGCGGTTTCGGGCGCAACGTCCTATGTCCTTGACGATCACCCGCTAAAATGCGGGGCATGAAAACGGACGGGATGAATCGCATGGATGCTTTGAAACTGCTGGCACTCGACGAGGAAGACCTTGGCGTCGTCTCCGCCCATGTGCAGGACGCAGTCTTCAAGGTAGCGGGCATCGCCTACGACGCCCGGCGCCGGCAGTTCACCCTGGTGGTCAACCGCTTCGCCTGGGAAAAGGCGGAGGGCAAGCGCCGCAGCTTCGAGCGGCGCCGTGCCGTCCTTCTGTTCAAATGCGTCAGTGCCGTGCGGTCGCTCGGCTTCGATCGCACCGACATGGAAGCGGTGCTCGACCTTCTCGCCCTGCGCTTCGACGTCAAGGGGGAGGGGCCGGAAGGCACGATCGAACTCGTGCTCGCGGGCGAGGCGTCGATCGCGCTCGATGTGGAGTGCATCGAGGTGCAGCTTGCCGATACCGGCGGCGCCTGGGAGACGGCGTTCAAGCCGCGCCACCCCGAGGGCGCCTGAGGACGCCGGTTTGAAAACTCCCGCTTGAGCGTCCCCGCCGGCAACCACCAAAAGGATCATCGCATTGGCAATCAGGCTGAACTATCTCGATATGAGCTTCGAGCGCGATTTCGCCGCGTTCCTCACGACCAAACGGGAAGTTTCCGAAGACGTCAACGCCGTCGTGCGCACCATCATCGATGATGTCCGCGCCCGCGGCGATGCGGCGCTCGCCGATTATTCCACGCGTTTTGACGGGATCGACTTCACGGTCGCGGGCATGGCGGTGACGTCGGCGGAAATAGATGCGGCGATCCACGCGGTTGCTCCGGAAGTGCTCGGTGCTTTGAAAGTCGCAGCGACCCGCATCGAGGCGCATCACCGGCGGCAATTGCCGAAGGACGACATTTACGAAGACCAGATGGGCGTCGGCCTCGGCTCGCGCTGGACGCCGATCGACGCAGTCGGTCTCTATGTGCCCGGCGGCACGGCGAGCTATCCGAGCTCGGTTCTGATGAACGCTCTGCCGGCCAAGGTCGCAGGCGTGCCGCGCATCGTCATGGTCGTGCCGGCCAGCGGCGGGGCGATCAACCCGGCGGTGCTCGCAGCCGCCCGCCTTGCCGGTGTGGAGGAGATCTACCGCATTGGCGGCGCGCAGGCCGTGGCCGCGCTCGCCCACGGCACCGAGACGATCGAACCGGTTGCGAAGATCGTCGGCCCTGGGAATGCCTATGTTGCGGCCGCCAAGCGGCAGGTTTTCGGCACGGTCGGCATCGACATGATCGCCGGGCCGTCGGAAGTGCTGGTGATCGCGGATCGCGACAACGATCCGGATTGGATCGCCGCGGACCTGCTCGCCCAGGCCGAGCACGACGCCGGCGCGCAGGCGATCCTGATCACCGACGATGCGGCCTTCGGCGATGCGGTCGAAAAGGCGGTGGAGCGTCAGTTGAAGACGCTGCCGCGCGCCGACACGGCGGCAGCCAGCTGGCGCGATTTCGGCGCCGTGATCCTGGTTCCGGATTTCGACAAGGCCGTGCCGCTCGCCAACCGCATCGCCCCGGAGCATCTCGAACTGGCGACGGCCGATCCGGACGCGATGGTTCCCGCGATCCGCAATGCCGGTGCGATCTTCATCGGCAGGCACACGCCCGAAGTCATCGGCGACTATGTGGGCGGTTCCAACCACGTGCTGCCGACGGCGCGTTCGGCGCGGTTCTCCTCGGGCCTCGGCGTGCTCGACTATGTCAAGCGAACCTCGATCCTGCGGCTCGGCCCGGATCAGTTGCGCATTCTCGGGCCCGCCGCGATCGCGCTGGCAAGATCGGAAGGCCTCGAGGCCCATGCCCGATCGGTTGCCATCCGCCTCAACCTCGGGGAAGAGGGATGAAGGCCGATCGCAACCTGCGGCTCTGCGATGTCGTGCTGGACGAGACGATCGGCCGCTCGACGCCGGATGTGGAGCATGAGCGCGCGGTTGCGATCTTCGACCTGCTCGAAGACAACCTGTTCGAACCCGTCGGGCATTCCGGCGGCCCCTATCGGCTCAATCTGTCGCTGGTCGACGCGAAGCTGGTCTTCCGGATTTCGACGGATGGCGGTACCGAGGTCGCCACCCACATCCTCTCGCTCACGCCCTTTCGCCGTATCGTGAAGGACTACTTCATGATCTGCGAAAGCTATTACCAGGCGATCCGGTCGGCGACGCCGAGCCAGATCGAGGCGATCGACATGGGGCGACGCGGCATCCACAACGAGGGTTCTCAGACCCTGATGGACCGGCTGTCGGGCAAGATCAGACTGGATTTCGATACGGCGCGCCGGCTCTTCACGCTCGTCTGCGTGCTGTACTGGCGCGGCTGACGGGGAGGCGGAGATGATCGCGACCGCCACGCCGCAATCGAAAGCGCCCCGCTCGGTTCTTTTCATGTGCGGCATGAACGCCATCCGTTCGCCAATGGCCGAGGCGCTTGCCCGCGTAGCGCTTCCGAAAGGGACCTACGTCGCCTCCGCCGGCGTCCGGCAGGGCGAGCGGGATCCCTTCGTAGACGTTGTTCTCGAAGAGGTCGGGCTGACGATCGGCCGGCATCAGCCGCGCACGCTCGAAGAGCTCGAAGACGATTACTTCGACCTTATCGTGACGCTGGCGCCCGAAGCCCACCACATGGCCCTCGAATTGACCCGATCCATGGCCGTGGATGTGGTATACTGGCCGACACCCGACCCGACCGTTGCGACCGGCACACGGGAGCAGATCGTGGCCGCCTACCGGGCGGTGCGCGATCATCTGGCGGCGCTGATCGCAAGCCGTCTCGCCGTGGAAAGCCCCCAGAAAGGCAGTCCTCCGGCGGCATGATTCCGATCCTCGGGCCGCAATTCGATGTGCGATGATCGGGTACCCGAAAAAGCCTGATCAAAGCGGTTCACAAAGCCGCGGCGATTGTGTAGTTTCCGGCAACTTTTCGAGGATGCCTGTTGCGTCCGCTATTGAGCACGAGAAAGAACAGTCCTGCATGGCGAAAGAAGAAGTCCTAGAATTTCCGGGCGTGGTCACCGAATTGCTTCCCAACGCGACGTTTCGCGTGAAGCTTGAAAACGAGCACGAGATCATCGCCCACACGGCGGGCCGCATGCGCAAGAACCGTATCCGCGTTCTGGCCGGCGACAAGGTCCTCGTCGAGATGACGCCCTATGACCTGACGAAGGGTCGCATCACCTACCGCTTCAAGTAGGCCCCGGCCGAATGCACGTCGCCCAAAAGTGCTGAGCGATTTTGGGCAGCGACATGCACGAGCATGGCACAAACTCCGGGAATAACGGCTCGCATCGATGGCAGTGACCAAGAAACTGATACTGGCGTCCGGATCGCCGCGTCGTGTCGAGCTCCTGGCGCAGGCGGGAATCGAGCCCGCGCGCCTTATGCCTATGGACCTGGACGAAACGCCGAAGCGTTCGGAACACCCCCGCTCGCTTGCGCGGCGGCTCTCGGCTGAGAAGGCGAAGGCGGCGCTTTCTGCGATTACCGGCGACCCTGCCTGGGACGGCAGCTACATTCTCGCAGCCGACACCGTCGTTTGCGTCGGCCGCCGTATCCTGCCGAAGCCGGAACTGGTGAGCGAGGCGTCGAGCGCATTGCATCTTCTGTCGGGCCGCAGCCACCGCGTCTATACGGGCATCTGCCTCGTCACGCCCGACCGCACGCTTCGCCAGAAGGTGATCGACACCAAGGTGCGCTTCAAGCGCCTTTCCACGCTCGACATCGAGAGCTATCTCGCTTCCGGCCAGTGGCGCGGCAAGGCCGGCGGATATGGTATCCAGGGAATTGCCGGAGGTTTCGTCGTGAAGCTGGTCGGCTCCTACACCAATGTGGTAGGCTTGCCGCTCTACGAGACCGTCAATCTACTCGTCGGCGAAGGATACGACGTGCACGATCGTTGGCTGGAAGGCTGAGAAGATGCGCGGCGAAGGCAAGAAGAACGGGTCGAACGTAGAACCCTTGCGCGCAACGCGTCCCTGCGCGGAGTGCGGACGCCCTTCCGTGCGCGAGCATTATCCCTTCTGTTCCGAGCGGTGCCGTAACGTCGATCTCAATCGCTGGCTGTCCGGTTCCTATGCGATCCCGGTCGCCGACGACGAGTCGAAGGCCGACGACGGCGACGAACGGTAATTCTTCGCTCCACCCGAACATCGGTTATTCGGAGCGGGCCCCGGGGAATTCGCGGACGCCGGCGATCTCTCTGAATTCCTTCGACTTTCTCCACCTTTCCGCAGCCAGCTAAATTCCTTCGAAAAAGAGTCATTTGGTGCTGGACACGGCCGAACAAGATGTTATAACCCCGCTCGCTTCCGGGGCGAACGACACGCCCCAGCGGTTTCCCGAAGGAGACTGCCGCCGTCAAGGCAGGATGCCCGGATAGCTCAGTTGGTAGAGCAGCGGATTGAAAATCCGCGTGTCGGTGGTTCAAATCCGCCTCCGGGCACCATTTTACTTTTAGAATCATTGAGTTTTTTAAGAAGCTCCTTGAGCCTTCCGCCGTCACGTCAACGCTGCGCGCGGACAGCCCGAGGCCACGGCACTTCATCCGCGGCCTTAACTCGAGCTGCTTATTTTCGCTGCCGAACGATGTATCTTTAGCAGTATCCCATTGAATCCTCTGCCGTGGCCGCCGCGTCGGGGCTGGCGGGATCGCGAATTTTCGACCACAAATACGAAAACATGCCGAGGCACGCGGCAGCGCGAGGGGGTTGGAATGAAATTCCGCGTCTCCGACGGGGCACGATTTTTTCTGCTCGGACAGCGCAAGACGATTTTCGTCGAAGCGTCGCAGCAGATTTTTGAGGTTGACGACCTTACCGCGTATCTCACCTGCCTTCTCGCCGAACCCATGTCGCAGCGCCGGCTGGAGGCCGATCTCGTGGCACGCGGCGCCGGCCGGGCCGAAGCGCGAAAATCGGTGCGGGATTATCTCCTTTATATGTCCCGCGAGGGTCTGCTGGAGATTGCCTTCGACGCCGAGGACGGGGCGCCGATACACACGCATGTGCTGGACATGCATGGAGCCGCCGTCTCGATAGCATATCACGATAGGGGCCTCCTCGATCTCATCCTGCCCGTATTCGATCATCAGGCGTCAGAGGGCCTGAAGCCGTCGGTCTCCTATGCGGTGGCGAAGTTCGGCAACCGCGTGTGCGTCAGCCGCAACCGTTCCCCCGGCATGATCATCGCGGCCAACGAAGCGGTGCCGGCGCTGAAAGCGTTGCTGACGGAGGATGTGCTTGCAAGCCTCGGCACGAAGGTGGCGCTTCATGCCGCGCTCCTGGTGAAGAGCGGGAAGGGGCTTCTGATTTGCGGCGCGCCGGGCGCGGGCAAGTCGACGCTCGCGCTCGCGCTCCTCGAAGCAGGCTTTGCCTGCGGCGGCGACGATATCGCGCTGATGAGGCCGGACGGCCTGCTGCGGGGCGTTCCCTTCGCCCCTGCTCTGAAGCGCGGCTCATGGGGTCTCCTCGAAGGCATGCGCGGCACGATCGAAGCGGCGCCGGTTCATCGCCGCCTCGACAATCGATATGTCCGCTACCTGGCGTCGATCCCCTTTGCGTCTGACGATGCAGTGCCGCTTGGCACCATCGTGCTGCTGCGCCGGCGCAAAGGCCGGACGGAGCTTGCCGCGGTCGAACCGGCGCGGGTTCTGTCGGAACTGTTTCTCGGCGCCTTTACGCCGACACGGCGCCTCGATCTGTCGCAGTTCGACGCCCTGCTGAACGCCATTCGCGGCGCCAGTGCCGTCGAGCTTTCCTATATGCGGCTGGACGAGGCCGTAGAAATACTGAGCAGGCACCATGACGGGACGTAGCTACCGAAACCTTCTTGCGCTCACATCCTGCCTCAACGGCAAGCCTCCGGCTGACGTGGACTGGGAGCACGTCATCGCGCTTGCGAATGATAGCCTGACGATATCCTCGCTCGCTCTCGCGGCGAGGAAATATGCGGTGGACGTGCCCGAGGATGTCCATCGCTACCTCTCTCTGATTTACGACAGGAACGCGGAGCGCAACAGGAGACTGTTGGCGCAACTGACCGAGGCGGTTCAATGCCTCGACCGCATCGGCGTGGAGCCGGTCCTCATGAAGGGTGCGGCAATCCTGGTTGCACAGAAGCCGGACGAGATCGGGGCGCGGATGCTGACCGACCTCGATATTCTCGTCCGCCCCGCCGACATGGCTTCATCGATTGGAGCACTGCAGGACATCGGTTACGAGATCCGCCTTGCCGCCGGCAGCGGCTCATGGCCGGGAAACCCCAAATTCCATCTGCCCGCAGTCCTGGAGCGGCCGACGGATGCAGGGAGCATCGATCTTCAATGCCGGCCTAAAGGGCCGGCCTCCTTCAGCGACATCGAATGGCTGTATGGGCACAGCCGCAGGATCGTTCTCGATGGCGGAGACGTTCGCATTCCGTCGCCCTTTGCCCAGATCGTCTTCCTGATCTTGCATGATCAGTTCCAGGATGGCGACTACTGGCGCGGCCTGATCGATCTACGACACCTTCTCGATCTGTCGAAGCTCGCAGCTTCGGACAGCGTCGACTGGGCGCAGCTGATGTCGCTTTTCGCCAGAGGGTACGAAAGACATGCGGTCGAGACGCAGATTCTGACAGCCGACATGCTGTTCGGGATGGGTGTGGCGTCCGCTTTGTCCGCCGGGAAGCTGCCGCGGCTTCAATTGCAACGCAGACGCGTCCAGCTTGGAAGGGATTATCTCTTCGTCCCCTTCACCGTTTTCACGCTCCTGACCGAGATCGCCCACTACCCGTCCTGGGACCGGTACGGCGGTGAGTCATACCCGTCGCGGCGCCAGGAGGCCAAGCGGAAACTCCGCGAGCTCCGACGCATCTTTCGGTCGAGACCGTCCGGAAAGATCTAGAGTGGATATTGATGGCTGAAGGGTGCCGATTTCCTGTAACGGTCTTGAGTGTACACCAGAATAAATCTTTGTAGCTATATATGGCTAATTATAATTGATTATATAGTATTCTATATTGCGGGAAGCACCCAAATGTAACACTATTGTCCAGCAAAATTTTACTGTAAATTCGGCGAAATAGTCAACGAACAGGGGGAGGTTCCATGAGTTCCGAAATGCCAAACGGACTGCCGTCGCGCAGCGACGAAGACCGACGTGAATTTCTGAAGAATTGTGGGCGCTTCGCGGTGGTGACGCCACCCGCCGTCACCATGCTGCTTTCGACCAGCCTTACATCGAATGCAATTGCCAAGTCGGGTGGCGGCGGCGGTGGCGGCCCGAAGGGCAACAATGGCTACGGCAACGGACCGGACGGAACAAATCCCGGTAGCTCGCATGGCGGCGGCGTGTCGCAGGGCGGCCCGGGAGCCGGGCAGTCGCAGGGCGGTTCGAAGTCAGGCGGGGTCTTGCGTTAATCGCTCGCCAATGCGGGTCGTGGGCCGGAGCAAGCCGGATCACGCCAATGAAGGTGATTTGTTAACCAATTTCTTACAAAATTCTTGACGCCGATGATCACGGGCCGGCTGGCCCGTCGATCCGGCGCAGGTGCGGCATTCGTCTTCCTGAGGAGCTGGGTAGGATGTACGAAATGACGGAACACATGATGAAGGTGCTGATGAGCATCATCGCCGCACTGTCGCTCGGGTCCCTGGTGTTCCTGATGGCGATCGTCTAGATCGCGATGACTGTGCGGCTCTCCTAGGGATAAAGATAGAGCTGGTCCCAGTTCTCCCGCGGCACACGTTCTCCGATCTTGTATTCGAAGGACAGCACCTCAAGGTGCTCGGAATCCGTTTTGCACCTGAATGCCAGTTTGTACCAGTCGCCCTTGCTTCGGAATACCGCGCCCGTCGCCTTCATCCTGTCGCCTTTCATGACGGGATCGGCGAAGGTATAGGCGATGACCTTGTCCGGTTTGAACCGGTTCTTGTCGGCGCCGATCCGCTCCATCGCTTCCGTGTCGCAACGCTGCTCCAGCCGCGTCTGGGGATCGAGCTTCTCGAATTGCCGGACGAGGGACCGGTCCATCGCTTGCGTTGGGCATGCCGCCAATGTGGCGAGGGCGAGGGCGCATGCGCGTGATTTCATTCTCCGTACCGCTCCAGATCTACAACGCGGTGGCATTCCGACTCATCGGCCTGCCTCGCGGGGTGGGGGAGTTGTCAGCATTCAGTTAAACTATGTGGCCATTCCAAGGCCGCTGCCCAAGACCACTGCCCAAGACCACTGCGTGCCGCGGCATGTAGACGCTACACCGCCGAGACGTCGATCCATTTTGCACCGGTCAGCTCGGCCATCCGCTCCGGGCTGATATGGACGGCGGCGTTGGTCGCACCAGCTGCGGGCACGACCACGTCGAAAGCCTTGAGAGACTCGTCACAATAGACGCTGTGGGGCTTGGCGAGCCCGAAAGGGCAGACCCCGCCGACCGGATGGCCCGTTTCCGTCTCGACCTCGTCGAAGCCGAGCATGCGCGCCTTGGTTCCAAACCGCGCCTTGTATTTCTTGTTGTCGAGGCGCGCATCGCCGCGCGTGACGATCAGGATGATTTCGTCGCCGACCCGGAGCGCGAGCGTCTTGGCTATCTGCGCCGGTTCGATGCCATGGCCTTCTGCCGCGAGCGCCACGGTGGCGGTGCTCTGCTCCAGCTCGATGACGTCGATGTCCGGTGCGTTCCGGGAAAAGAACTGTTTGACGGAAGCGAGGCTCATTTCGGCAATCTGTAGTTTGGATCAAATTGGCGTCGGCGCCGCACAGGGCTAAAAACCGCCGTTCAGGCGCGGCACATTTCAGTCGTCGTTCGAAGCATCGAGATCTTCGGGACGCATCCCTTCCTGCTGCGACGGCAGGTAGCCGTTGCTTGCGAACCAGGTTTCGAGGATGGTGGAGATCGCCTGTTCGCGCGTCAGGGTGCCGGGGTGGTCCGCGATGTAGGACTTGAGTGCGTCCTCGATCTTTTCCGCGTAGAGTTCGGTCATTTTCGCCTCCGCTCGTTGGCTTGCGATGGCCGGTCCGCGTTTGGCGCGGACCGTATGGGGGTAACGCGGATCAGGCTTGTTTGACGACGCGAATCAGCACCAAAAGGATCACGGCCCCGATCGTCGAGTGAATAATGGCAGAAAAGATGCCGGTGCCGATGCTGATCCCGATGGCCGGGAAGAGAAGGCCGGCGATGAAGGCGCCGACGATGCCGATCACGATATTCCCGAGCAGACCGAAGCCGCCTCCGCTGACGATCAAACCGGCAAGCCAGCCTGCAACTGCGCCGACGATCAGGAATACCAGAATGCTTTCAATGCCCATGAATCACCCTCTCGTTGTATCTGAGGAGAGGATAAACCATGTTTTCGAATGCGATAGAAGTCGCGCGTCGTATTTTTGACGGCGGGGAATGCCTTCTTCGCCGCCGCCGCGACTTTCTCCCGTTCTGGCAGGGAGAAGTTGCTGCGGCGCGGTTCAGACGATGCCGCCGCCGCCGCCGGCGACTGCAGGACGCTCGGCTGCCACCCTGGCGCGGTAGCCGCTTGCCCGGTAGGCGGAAACCGGCGCAATGGCGCCGCCATTTTCCAGACGGGCCATGGCGAGGATGGGCTCGACGTCGGTCCGGAAGGCAGTCTTCAGTGTTTCTGATGCCATCAGCGCATCGTTCTCCTCCTGATAGCCTGCAAGTGCGTTACGGTCGACGATCAGCGCCTGGGCATAGGCACGGCCGACCTCCATGGCGCTCGTCATCAGGCTTTCGATCGGATCCGTCACGTTATGGCTCTGGTCGAGCATATGGGCCGGATCGAAACCGTGCGCGGCGCGTGTCTCCGCATCGACGAGCTCGTTGAAAACGAGGAACAGGCGGTAGGGGTCGATCGATCCGGTGTCGAGATCGTCGTCGCCGTATTTCGAATCGTTGAAATGGAAGCCCCCGAGCTTCTTGAACTGGATCAGCCGGGCGACGATCATCTCGATGTTGACGTTCGGTGCGTGGTGCCCGAGGTCGACGAGGCAGAAGGCTTTGGGCCCGAGTTCCTGTGCGATCAGGTAGTTCGTGCCCCAATCCTGCACGACGGTCGAATAGAAGGCCGGTTCGAACATCTTGTGCTCGGTGAAGATGCGCCAATCATCCGGAAGCGCCGCGTAAACCGCCTTCATCGAGTCGAGATAGCGTTCGAACGCCCGGGTGAAATTGCTCTGGCCGGGGAAGTTGGAGCCGTCGCCGATCCAGACGGTCAGTGCCTTGGAGCCGAGCGCCTTGCCGATCTCGACGCATTCGAGATTATGCTCGATCGCCTGGCGTCGGGTCGCGGGATCGGTGTGGGAGAGGGAGCCGAACTTGTAGGAATGCGCCTGAGCGGGCGCGTCCGAGAAGGTGTTCGAGTTCATCGCGTCGAAGCTCAAGCCGAGCGCCGTGCCCTTCTCCTTCAGGGCCCCAAGATCGGAGACCTTGTCCCAGGGGATATGGAGCGACACGGCCGGCGTCGCCCGCGTCAATTGCTGGATGACGGCGCAGTCTTCAAGCTTGTCGAAGATATTGCGCGGCTCGCCGGCGCCCGGGAAGCGGGCAAAGCGCGTGCCGCCGGTGCCGACGCCCCAGGAGGGGACGGCAACGCCGTAGGCCGCGACCTTGGCCTTTACCGCATCGATATCGATGCCGCGGCGGGCGAGCCGCTCGCCCAGGCTTTCGTAGTCGCGCGTGAGACCGTCCCGGCGGCTTGCATTCTCTAAATCGAGGACGGATGTGCTGATCATCAGGGTCATCGGTGCCTCCCGGTCAGCGGGTGAAGGACTGGGCATTGCCCGCGTCGACATTGACGATATTGCCGGTGGATTTCGCCGACATGTCGGAAGCCAGGAAGTAGATCGCCTCGGCGATATCTTCCGGGAAGACGCTGAGCTTCAGCATCGAGCGTTCGCGGTAATGCGCCTCCAGCTCGTCGACGTCCATCTTGTAGGCAGCTGCGCGCTGCTCCTTCCATTCGCCCGTCCAGATCTTGGAGCCGCGCAGAACCGCGTCGGGATTGACCACGTTCACGCGGATCTGCGCCGACGCTCCCTCGAGCGCCAGGCAGCGGGCGAGATGGATCTCGGCCGCCTTGGCCGTGCAATAGGCCGACGCCCCGGGCGATGCCGCAAGCCCGTTCTTGGAGGCGACGAAAACGACATTGCCGCCGGCCTTCTGGTTGCGGAAGATGCGGAAAGCCTCGCGCGAGACCAGGAAGTAGCCGGTCGCGAGAATGTCCATGTTCTTGTTCCAGAGCCCCAGCGTCGTGTCCTCCACCGCCGCCGAAGTGGCGAGGCCGGCATTGGAAACGAGAATATCGAGGCCGCCGAAGGCGAGGAGCGCGTCGCCGAAGCCCGATTCGACGGCCGCCTCGCTCGTGACGTTCATGTTGACGGAGCGGACGAAGTCCTTGCCGTAGCGGGTGGAAAGCTCGGTCTGAGCCGCTTCGAGCGCCGTCTCGTCGATATCGGCAAGTACCACGCAGGCGCCCTCCTGCATCAGCCGGTTGGCCGTCGCCTTGCCGATGCCGCCGGCGCCGCCGGTGACGAGCGCGATGCGCCCGGCCAGGCTCTTCGGCTTCGGCATGCGCTGCAGCTTGGCTTCTTCGAGCAGCCAGTATTCGATATCGAAAGCTTCCTGCTCCGGCAGCCCGACATAGGTCGACACGCCGGACGCGCCGCGCATCACATTGATCGCATTGACGTAAAACTCGGCCGAGATGCGCGCCGTCGCCTTGTCCTTGGCGAAGGTGATCATGCCGACGCCGGGCACCAGATAGACGACCGCGTTCGGATCGCGCATGGCCGGGCTGTCGGCGCGCTTGCAGCGCTCGTAATAGGCTGCGTAGTCGGCGCGATAGGTGGCGATCGCCTCGGGCAGGCCCGCAAGGGTTTTTCCGGCATCCGGCTGCGTCGGGTCGAAATCGACGACCAGCGGTCGGATCTTGGTGCGAAGAAAGTGGTCGGGGCAGCTTGTGCCAAGCGCCGCCAGCGGCTCGAGGCTGGTCGAGGTCACGAAATCGAGCACCGCCTGACTGTCGTCGAAATGACCGACCTTGCTTTCCCCCGCGCTGATGAGACCGCGGATCACCGGCATCAGTTTCTTGGCGATCGCGGCGCGATCGGCGGCGGCGAGCACCGGTTTGGACTGACCGCCGAAGGCGGGACCCGTGTTCTCGGTCTCGAACCAGGCGATGGCGCGGTTGATGATCTCGATCGTCGTCTCGTAGGCCTCCTTCGCCGTGTCGCCCCAGGTGAAGAGGCCGTGGCTTTCGAGCACGACGCCGCGCGCATCCGGGTTTTCCTGGCAGAACTTTTCAAGCCAGAGCCCGAGCTCGTAGCCGGGCCGTTTCCACGGCAGCCAGCCGATCTCGTCGCCGAAGATCCTGCTCGTCAGTTCCCTGCTGTTCTTCGAGGCGGCGATGGCGATGATAGCATCCGGATGCATGTGATCGACATGCGGCTTCGGAACATAGGCGTGCAGCGGCGTGTCGATCGAGGCGGCGCGGGGGTTGAGGTTGAAAGTGCAGTGCGGCAGGTAGCCGACCATCTCGTCTTCGAATTCGACGCCGCGATAAATGCCCTTCAGCGCGCGGAGCTTGTACATATAGAGGGTGGAGAAGCCGTCCATCTTGATCGTGCCGACGTCGCCGCCGGAGCCCTTGACCCAGAGGACCTCGACCATTTCGCCGGTCAGCGGGTCTTTTTCCATGACCTTGGCGGAGGTATTGCCGCCGCCGTAATTGGTGATCCGCTTGTCCGATCCGAGGAGGTTCGAGCGGTAGAGGAGCTTTTCCGGCTCGGTCATTCCTGCCGCCTTGCCCTCATCCCAAAGATTGGCAAGGCGCGCGCCCTGGTGCTTGTCGAGCATGTCGAACTCCTCCCGCTGATCTGGCTGCCGCAACTTGGAACCGCGGCCCTATGATTGGCACCAGATCACACGGTGATTACGCCGATGTCAATCAAAAACGATCAAAAACTTTCATGATGCGCCGCACAATGAAAAAACATGATTGGTTGTGATTGACAATGCTCGGAAGGGATGGAAGCATGCGGAGCATCGGAGGAGCGCATGCACGAGAAAGAGAGACACAGGATCATCCTGTCGGCGGTGCAGGAAAAGCCGGTCGCAACGGTGCCTGAACTGGTCGATCTCACCGGCAGTTCGGAGGCGACGATCCGCCGCGACATCGCGGCACTGCATGTGCAAAAGCGGCTGCGCCGTGTCAGGGGCGGTGCCGAAGCGATCAACCCTCCGCAGTTCGTAGGCCTTGCCGGCCGCCCCTTCCGGGTGAACGAAGGCCTGCATGCGCGGGAGAAGCAGGCGATCGCCCGGGAAGCGGTGGCGCTCTGTCAGGACGGCGAACCGATCATCATCAACGGCGGCACCACGACCTTTCAGATGGTGCATTTCCTCGCCAATCGCCGGATGCAGGTCTTCACCAATTCCTTCCCGATCGCCGAGCACCTGCTCAAGCATTCCAAGAACACCGTCATGCTGTCGGGCGGGACGATCTATCGCGAGCAGAACATCATATTGAGCCCCTTCGAGAACGACGTGACGCGCAACTTCTATGCGCGGCGCATGTTCATGGGGGCGCAGGGGCTGGGGCCTCTCGGGCTGATGGAGGCCGATCCGCTGCTGATCCAGGCTGAGCAGAAGCTGATCGACCAGGCCGACGACCTCGTCGTGCTCGTCGATTCCTCGAAATTTCACAGGCGATCGAGTCTCATTCTGTGCGGTCTCAAGCGCATCGCCACCGTCATTACCGATTCGGGTATCGAGGACAGACATGCCTCGATGCTTGAAAATGCCGGCGTCAGCCTGATCGTCGCCGCTCAGAGCGCCAAGGCCGACGCCGAAAAGGCTTCGACACCCGCATGAAGCATGGGGAGAGGAGCTGATGTCCCGAGCTTCCGGGTGAAGATCGGGAAATGATTGTTCGGGCAGGAAGACGCAGCCACTCCGGATGCGGGCCCATGGGAGGAGAGAAAAACGATGAAAGTCCTAAAATCATTGATGGTGACGGCCGCCGTCGCCGTGGCGCTGATGGCAAACGCCGCTCATGCGGAGAACAAGAAGATCGCCCTTGTCGTCAAGGCATTGGGCATCGGCTTCTTCGAAGCGGCCAACAAGGGCGCTCAGGAAGCGGCCAAGGAACTCGGCGACGTCGAGATCATCTATACCGGCCCGACCTCGACGACGGCCGAAGGCCAGATCGAAGTGATCAACTCGCTGATCGCCCAGAAAGTCGATGCGATCGCGGTTTCTGCCAACGACACGGACGCGCTCGTCCCCGCGCTGAAGAAGGCGATGGACCGCGGCATCAAAGTCATCTCCTGGGATTCGGGTGTGGCCAAGGAAGGCCGCCTGATGCATCTCAACCCGTCCTCGAGCCCGCTGATCGGCAATATGATCATCAAGCTCGCCGCCGACAATCTGCCCGAAGGCGGCGACGTCGCAGTGCTCTCGGCCTCCGCAACGGCGACCAACCAGAATACGTGGATCGCCGAAATGAAGAAGGTCCAGGGCAACTACAAGGGCATCAATGTGGTCGCCACCGTCTATGGCGACGACCTGGCCGACAAGTCCTATCGCGAAACGCAAGGGCTCATCCAGTCTCATCCGAACCTGAAGGCCATCATAGCGCCGACCTCCGTCGGTATCGTCGCCGCGGCGCAAGCCGTGACCGACACCGGCAAGATCGGCCAGATCAACGTCACCGGTCTGGGCCTCCCCTCCGAAATGGCCGGACACGTGAAGTCCGGCGCCTCGAAGTCCTTCGCCATCTGGAATCCGATCGACCTCGGCTATTCGGCAACGATGATCGCCTACGACCTCATCAACGGTGCCGAAGCCAAGCCCGGCGCGGAACTCAAGATGGGCCGCATGGGCACGGTCAAGCTCGACGAGAACAACGAAGGCGCCATGGCTGACCCGTTCGTCTATGATGCCTCGAACGTCGAGGAATTCGCGAAGATCTTCTGATCGTCACGAGGAGGCGGCGTCCGCCCCTCATCCGGCCTGCCGGCCACCTTCTCCCCGTTCTGACGGGGAGAAGCGACGTGCGGCAATCTTCTCCTATCCCTCTCCCCGCGAGCGGGGAGAGGGATAGGGACAGGATGAGGGGCAGCCTCATGCGATCGAGGACCTGGCCGCCATCCAATTGAAACGACCGAACTGGTGGATCCACTCTTGTTGCAGGACACAACCACATCGCGGATGAAGCCCGCCATTGCGCTTGAGGGCATATCGAAGTCCTTTCCGGGCGTGCGCGCTCTTTCCGATGTATCGCTCGCTCTCTATCCCGGTTCGGTGACGGCGCTGGTCGGCGAGAACGGCGCCGGCAAGTCGACGCTCGTCAAGATACTGACCGGCATCTATCAGCCCGATGCGGGCAGCATCCGGCTCGGCGACACGGAGACCACCTTTCCGACCGCCCTTGCGGCGTCCCGCGCCGGGGTCACGGCGATTCATCAGGAGACGGTGCTCTTCGACGAGCTCTCCGTCGCGGAAAACATTTTTCTCGGCCACGCTCCGCGCAACCGGTTCGGTCTCATCGACTGGAAGAAGCTCAACGCCGACGCTCAGGCCCTGTTGCGCCGCGCGGGCGCCGATTTCGACCCGACCATCCGCCTGCGCGATCTCGGCATCGCCAAGAAGCATCTGGTCGCGATCGCCCGGGCGCTCTCGGTCGATGCGCGCGTCGTCATCATGGACGAGCCGACGGCCGCACTGTCGCACAAGGAAATTCACGAGCTCTACGAACTGATCGAGCGGCTCAAGGCCGACGGCAAGGCCATCCTGTTCATCAGCCACAAATTCGATGAGATATTCCGCATCGCCGACCGCTACACCGTCTTTCGCGACGGAGCGATGATCGGCGAAGGGCTGATCGCCGACGTCAGCCAGGACGATCTCGTCCGCATGATGGTCGGCCGCGCCGTCGGCTCCGTCTATCCGAAGAAGGAGGTGACGATCGGTCAGCCGGTGCTTACCGTTTCCGGTTATCGCCACCCGACCGAATTCGAGGACATCAACTTCGAACTCAGGCGCGGCGAGATCCTCGGTTTCTATGGCCTTGTCGGCGCCGGGCGTTCGGAATTCATGCAGTCGCTGATCGGCATCACCCGCCCGTCCGCCGGTGCCGTGAAACTTGACGGCGAGGTGCTGGTCATCCGCAGCCCGGCGGAGGCGATCCGCGCCGGCATCGTCTATGTACCGGAAGAGCGCGGACGGCAGGGAGCGATCATCGGCATGCCGATCTTCCAGAACGTCACGCTGCCCTCGCTTTCACAGACCTCGCGCTCGGGCTTCCTGCGGCTTGCCGAGGAATTCGCGCTGGCGCGCGAATACACCTCCCGCCTCGATCTGCGGGCCGCCGCGCTCGATCAGGACGTCGGCACGCTTTCCGGCGGCAACCAGCAGAAGGTGGTCATCGCCAAGTGGCTCGCCACCCGGCCGAAGGTCATCGTCCTCGACGAGCCGACCAAGGGCATCGATATCGGCTCCAAGGCCGCCGTTCATGCCTTCATGAGCGAGCTTGCGGCGCAAGGCTTGAGCGTCATCATGGTTTCCTCGGAAATTCCCGAGATCATGGGGATGTCGGACCGCGTCATCGTCATGCGCGAGGGGCGCGTCGTCGGAAGATACGAGCGATCGGAACTGACCGCCGAGAAGCTGGTGCGCGCCGCAGCAGGCATCGAAACGCAAGCCGATGGGAGGGCCGCATGATGGCCAGGCTTCTCAAGAACCGAGAAATCCTGCTCGTGGTCGCGATTGCGGTACTGCTTGCCCTGATCGCCTTGCGCTTTCCGGCTTTCGTGGCTCCTTCCAATCTTGCGCGCGTCTATGGCGACACCTCTATCCTCGTCATTCTGGCGCTGGGGCAGATGGCCGTCATTCTCACCCGCTGCATCGATTTGTCGATGGCGGCCAACCTGGCGCTCTGCGGCATGGTCGCGGCCATGTTGAACAACGCCTTTCCCGACCTGCCGATACCGCTCATCCTTGTTGCCGTCATGGTGCTGGGCGGCTTTCTCGGGGCGATCAACGGCGCGTTGGTCTGGAAGCTCGATATTCCCCCGATCGTCGTCACGCTCGGGACGCTGACGATCTATCGCGGCCTGATCTTCGTGCTGACGAACGGCAAGTGGATCAATGCCCATGAGATGAGCGACGCCTTCAAGGCGCTGCCGCGGCTGGATGTGGCCGGCATGCCGGTGCTTTCCTGGCTCTCGCTCGTCATGGTCGCGCTGATGTTCCTGGTCATGGGGCGCACGCCGCTCGGACGCGCCTTCTACGCCGTCGGCGGCAATCCGCACGCAGCCGTCTATACGGGCATCGATGTCGGACGCACGCGTTTCTTCGCCTATTGCCTCTCGGGCGCGCTTGCGGGCCTCTCGGGCTACCTCTGGGTATCGCGCTATGCGGTCGCCTATGTGGACATCGCGGCCGGCTTCGAGCTCGACATCATCGCAGCCTGCGTCATCGGCGGCATTTCGATTGCCGGCGGCATCGGCTCTGTGGCGGGCGCCGTCCTCGGAGCGCTCTTCCTCGGCGTGATCAAGAACGCCCTGCCGGTCATCAATATCTCGCCCTTCGCACAGCTGGCGATATCCGGAACGGTCATCATCATCGCGGTCGCCGTCAACGCCCGCGCCGAGCGGCGCAAGGGCAGGGTCATTCTCAAAAAAGCGGAGGCGGTCTGATGGCGGACGCGCAAATTTCTTCCCGCCACATTCCCGATCGCCTGCAAGGAGGCGGCGCTCGCCTTCTGAAGAGTTGGGAAGCGCTGCTCTTCGTGGTCGCCGCCGTGATCTTCCTCGGCAATTCGCTGGCGTCGCCCTACTTCCTCGATCCGTGGAACCTCTCCGACGCCACGTTCAACTTCACCGAAAAGGCGATGATCGCCTTCGCCATGGCGCTGGTGATCATCTCCGGCGAGATCGACCTCTCGGTCGCTTCCATTATCGCCCTTGCCTCGACAGCCATGGGCTATGCGGTGCAACTCGGGTTCGGCACACCCGCGCTCGTCGCGACCGGCCTTGGCGTCGGTCTCCTCTGCGGTCTCGTCAACGGGCTCCTGATCACAGGCCTGGGTCTGCCGTCGATCGTGGTGACGATCGGCACCATGAGCCTGTTTCGCGGCCTGTCCTTCATCGTGCTCGGAGACCAGGCCTTTACCGGCTATCCCGAGAGCTTCGCCTGGTTCGGCCAAGGTTATGTCTGGTGGGTTTTCTCCTTCGAGTTCACGCTCTTCGTCGTACTCGCCGTCATTTACGCAGTCCTGCTGCACAGGACGAATTTCGGCCGTGCCGTCTATGCCATCGGCAACAACCAGACGGCGGCACTCTTTTCCGGCGTGCGAGTCGGGCGGGTCAAGTTCACGCTCTTCCTGCTGACCGGCCTTATGGCCGGGCTCGCCTCCGTCTGCCTCACCTCGCGGCTCGGCTCCACACGGCCCTCGATCGCGCTGGGCTGGGAGCTCGAGGTCGTGACCATGGTGGTGCTCGGCGGCGTCAACATTCTCGGCGGCTCCGGCACGATACCCGGGGTCGTGCTGGCGGCGCTGATCATGGGCATGGTCACCTTCGGCTTCGGCCTCCTGAACGTGCCCGGCATCGTCATGTCGATCTTCATCGGCCTGCTCCTGATTTCGGTGATCGCGCTGCCGATTCTCTGGCAGCGCGCCCGCCGCCGTTCCGTTCGTTGAGATGCAAGTCATGGAAAAATACGCCTTCCGCATGCGACTGCATCCCGGCAAGGCCGCCGAATACCAGGCGCGTCACGACGCGATCTGGCCGGAGTTGGTCACACTCCTGAAGGACGCCGGTGTCTCCGATTATTCGATCCACCTCGATGAGGAGAACGGCCTGCTCTTCGGCGTCCTCTGGCGTTCGGACGATCACAGGATGGCCGATCTGCCGTCGCACCCGGTGATGCGTAAATGGTGGGCCCATATGGCCGATATCATGGAGACCCGCGCTGACAACGAGCCGGTCGCCGTGCCGCTCAAAACCGTCTTCCACCTCAAATGATGATGAAAACCGTCGCCGTCATCGATATCGGCAAGACAAACGCCAAGGTCGCACTCGTCGATCTCGAGCGCTTCGAGGAAATCGCCGTGCGCAAAGCCGGCAATGGTGTCAGCGCTGACGGGCTTTACCCGCATTTCGACACCGAGCGCCTCTGGCGTTTCATTCTCGACAGTCTGGCCGCGCTTCACGGCGAGCACCCGGTGGATGCGATTTCGGTGACCACGCATGGCGCGACCGCCGTGCTGCTCGATGAAGCGGGCGAGCTCGCCTTGCCGGTTCTGGACTATGAATTCGCCGGTCCGGATGCGCTCGCGGAGGAATACGAGGAGGCGCGCCCTCTCTTCACGGAGACCGGTTCGGCGCGCCTGCCGATGGGGCTCAATGTCGGCGCTCAGCTCTTCTGGCAGCAGCGCATGTTTCCGGAGCATTTCGCCCGCGTCGCGACGATCCTCACCTATGCGCAATATTGGTCCTACCGGCTGACGGGGGTCAGGACGAGCGAGTTGACCTCGCTCGGCTGCCACACCGATCTCTGGAATCCGAAGGCGGTAACCTTCTCGTCGATGGTCGACGAGCAGGGTTGGCGCTCTCTCTTCGCGCCGGTGCGAAGGGCGGGCGACGTGCTTGGTCCCCTGCTTCGGCAGGTTGCCGATGAGACGGGCCTGCCGCCGGAAACGCCGGTCCACTGCGGCATTCACGATTCGAACGCCTCGCTGCTGCCGCATCTCATTACGCGCCAGGCGCCGTTCTCCGTAGTCTCGACCGGAACCTGGGTGGTGATGCTCGCCGTCGGCGCCGAGCCCGTGAAACTCGACGAGCGGCGCGACACGCTCATCAACGTCAACGCACTCGGTGATCCGGTGCCTTCGGCCCGCTTCATGGGCGGGCGCGCCTATTCCCTGCTGATCGGCGACGATCCGCCGCCGGCCTCGCCCGAGGCCGAAGCCAGTGTCCTGGAACAAGGGCATATGCTGCTGCCGTCGCTGCCGGGTGGTTCGGGGCCGTTTCCGGCTGCGCGCCCCTGCTGGACGACGGACGAAGGCAAGCTCGCTCCCGCCGAACGGCTCGCCGTCGTCTCTTTTCATCTTGCACTGATGACAGCGACCTGCCTCGATCTGATCGGGGCAAGGGGCGAGATCCTGGTCGAGGGGCCGTTTGCCTCGAACGACGCCTATCTGAGGATGCTTGCCGCCGCCACCGGCCGGCCGGTGCTTGCCAACAGGCTGAACAGCACGGGAACGAGCCTCGGCGCCGCCTGCCTCGTTGCGGGCGCCCGCGTCAGGACGGGGACCGAGCCGATACCGGCCGCAAATCCGGACGCCTGTGCGGCTTATGCCGAGACATGGCGCCGGCGCACTGCTGCGCATGTCCGGAGTGATCCGTAAAGGAATTTCAGAAGACGGACGTTCTGCTCGCTGCGCGGCCATACTCAAGGTTGACGACGATCGATATCGCTGCCATTGCGAGCGTTGCGGTGATGATGGCGCCTATTCCAAGAACAATCATTGTTCACGTCCCGTGGCGCACCGTCATGATGCCGCCCATTGCCTGAAGATGCTACTCAACGCGTAGTTCGCGCCATCACACCTGCATGTTCTGAATCGCAGCCGACACCAGGAACATGCAGCACTTCAAATGCTATAGCGACCTCTGCCCGTCCGATGGGAGACGCATGACGCTGTATGCTTCGATACTGAACGGCAGGCAGATCCGCAATTCTAAACTCTCATCATTGAAAACCTGTGGCTGCGTTCAAAGAAAACGTTGCATCGCTAGCGGACGGCAAAGCTCCGGTTGAATTTTAGCGATTCCGGTTAGGAGGCATGAGGCATTAACTTTCAAGCAAGGAATTAACCATAAACATGGTCCAACACGTCGGAATAGGAAGTCTCTACTTCTCCTCAAGGCATGATGCCGCACCGCCGTACCGGTTTCGGTCCGGTATCCACTTTCATTGAGATCACTGTGGGACGGACGATGGCGGGCGCTTCCGGGCGCGCTGCTCTATCGGGTGGGCGTGACCGGCCGCCGGCGGCGACCCTCCCCAGCAGATTTCGAATGCGGGACGTATCAGCAGCCGGGGACCAGGGTGAAACAGGAAGCGTCAGAACAGGCGAGAAAGGGCCAGGCGGGCAGCCTGCTGGAACGCCTGCGCTTTGCCGGTCTCGACGAGGATGCCTGCGCGCTGCTGCGCGATCACCGCCAGGCTCTTTCGCCACGCATCGACCTGGCGTTGCGCGCCCTCTCGCACCGCCTGCAGGCGAGCCCCGACGCGGCGCGGCACTTCGACAGCGACCGCCAGATCGACCGCCTGCACGATCTTCAATCGTCACACTGGAACGTGCTCACAGATGCGCGTTTCGACGGACTTTATGCGGAGCGCGTAAAGGTCCTCGCCGATACCGAAAGCCGCATGGGTCTCGACCCGCGCTGGCAGATCGCAAGTCATGCGATCGTGCTCGAGCACCTTATCCTCGGCGCGATCGAGGATGCCTGGCCGAAATCCATCCTCTCCCTCGGCAAGGCACGCAGGAAAGAACTCCGCGATCTCGTCGCCGCTCTCGTGCGCACTGCCTTCGTCGATACGGAGATTGCAGTCTCGCTGCGTTTCAACGCGCTGCGCCAGCAGCACCAGCGGCAGCTTTCGGAGCAGCGCCGGGACGACGAAAGCGAGTTGAAGACACTCTTCTCGGATTTTCTTCGGGCTATCGGGGAGGGCGACCTGACCGCGCGTCTTCCGGAAGATGCGCCGGATGCCTACCAGCCGATCGTGGCGGGCCTCAACACGGCATTGGGCCAGATCAGGGATGCGCTGCTTGCGGCCGACAAACGCGCCACGGCGGCCGAGGCCATCGTCTCGGAGCTGCGCGGCAGTGCCGCCGAATTCTCGGGCAATGCCGGCGCGGAAGCGAAAGCCATCGACCAGCATCTCGTGAGCCTCGGCACCGTAACCGAGCGGATTCGCACCGGATCGATCCGGATCGCCGAGACCGAGACCAAGGCAGGTGAGACGCGGATCGCCGTGGAACGCAGCGGCGAGATCGCCGGTCAGGCGATCTCTGCCATGGCGGACATCGAGGCTTCCGCCGAGAAGATTGGTCAGATCATCGGCGTGATCGACGAGATCGCCTTCCAGACCAATCTCCTGGCCCTCAACGCAGGAATCGAGGCCGCACGGGCGGGCGAAAGCGGCCGCGGTTTCGCTGTCGTCGCGCAGGAGGTGCGTGCGCTCGCGCAACGCTCCGGCGAAGCGGCGCGCGAGATCAAGCAACTCGTGACCGGAACCAAGGGCCAGGTCGTGGCCGGGGTCGAGATCGTCGGCCGGACACAGCACGCGATCAGCAGCATCGCCGAACAGGTAATCTCCATAAACGAGGCCGTCACCGGCATTGCCCGCGAGGCGGAATGTCAGGTGAGCGATCTTGCCTCCGCAACATCGGAAATCGACGGGATCGCGCGGGCGATGAACCGAAGCGCCGCACTCGGGGGCGCGGCACTCGCGTCGGCCGACGATCTTCACGGTGTCATCGTGGAGCTGGGCGAGACCGTCCGCCGCTTTCATCTCGACCGTCAGGCGAGATCGGCCGCGAGCTTCGCCCCGCGGATGAGGATAGACGCGCCGGAAGACGAGACCACGAGACCGTTCGTCGAAGTCACTTCCGAACGTCATCTGGCCGGATGGCGGCGTTAGCAGGGCATGTCAAGCGAGGGAAAAATGGCCAGCAGAAACTCCGCACGAAACACGCTGAAGCTCGCTCCGGTATTGGACCTGAACGAGGCAACGGTGCTGCATGAAAGCCTCCTGGCACTGAAAGGCGGTGCCGTGGCGATCGACGCGTCCGCCGTCGAGCGCGTCGGGGCGCTTTGTGTCCAGGTGCTCATGGCCGCCGCGAGAAGCTGGGAAGCGGATCGCCTGTCTTTCACCTTTGCCGAGGTGTCCGACGCTTTCATCAAGACGACACAGCTCATCGGGGCGGACATCGGTCCCCTGATGGCAAAGGAGATTTGAGCAATGAAGAAGAGAGTTCTGACTGTCGACGATTCCCGGACGATCCGGAACATGCTTCTCGTCACCCTCAACAATGCCGGATTCGAAACGATCCAGGCGGAGGATGGCGTCGAGGGCCTCGAGAAGCTCGACACGGCCAACCCCGACGTGATCGTAACGGACATCAACATGCCGCGCCTCGACGGCTTCGGCTTCATCGAGGGTGTGCGCAAGAACGATCGCTACCGTGCGGTGCCGATCCTCGTGCTGACCACCGAGAGCGATGCGGACAAGAAGAACCGTGCGCGGCAGGCGGGCGCCACCGGCTGGATCGTCAAACCGTTCGACCCGACCAAGCTGATCGATGCCATCGAGCGCGTAACGGCCTGAATTCCGGGGACAGCCATCCAATGGACATGAACGAAATCAAAGAGATTTTCTTCCAGGAATGCGAGGAGCAACTCGCGGAACTGGAATCGGGTCTCCTCAAGCTCAATGACGGCGATCGCGATCCGGAAACGGTGAATGCCGTTTTCCGTGCGGTCCATTCCATCAAGGGTGGCGCCGGCGCCTTCGGGCTCGACGATCTCGTCTCCTTCGCACATGTGTTCGAGACGACGCTCGATTGCGTTCGATCCAACAGGCTGGAACCCAATCAGGACGTTCTGAAAGTCATGCTGAGATCGGCGGACGTGCTTGCCGATCTCACCAACGCCGCCCGTGACGGCGGCGGCGTCGACGAGGCGCGCAGCCGGCAACTGATCAAGGAACTCGAAGCGCTCGCCAACGGCGAATTGCCGCAAGCCGCCGCCGAATCCGCGCCGAAGGCGGCGCCGGCCGCCATTGCCCCTGCTGCTCCGGCCGTCAACGAGGAAGGCTTCCAGCCGGTTGCCTTCTCCTTCGACGATTTCGAGACAGGCGACGAGCCGACGATCGAACCGTCCACCTATGAGATCGTCTTCAAGCCCAAGTCGGATCTTTATTCCAAGGGCAACGACGCCACGCTGCTCCTGCGCGATCTCTCGCGCCTCGGCGAAATGAGCATCCATTGCGAGATGGACACTCTGCCGCCGCTGGACCGGATGAATCCGGAGGCCGCCTATTTCTCCTGGAAGGTTTCGCTCAAGACCGACCAGGGCGAAGAGGCGATCCGCTCCGTATTCGAATTCGCCGAGTGGGATTGCGACCTCGACGTCGCGCTTGCCGGCGGTATGGTCGGGATGGACGAGGACCTGCCGATGCAGCCCGTCCCCTTCGACCTTTCGATCCTCGATGAGGAAGCCCAGGCGCCTGCCGGGCAAGAGAACCGGGCCGCCACCAGCGAGGGCGACCCCCGGAATGCGGCCGTCGCGGCGGCGCAGACGGCGAGCAACGTCCTGCAAATGGCGCAGTCTAGGGCGCGCGTCTCCCCGGAGAATGCCCGCAATTCCCAGTCGGCATCGGCGGCACAGGCTGCCGCCCAGCAGGCCGCTTCCGCCGCGACCCCGACCATTCGCGTCGATCTCGATCGGGTCGACCGCCTGATCAATCTCGTCGGGGAACTCGTCATCAACCAGGCGATGCTGTCGCAGAGCGTGATCGAAAACGACACCAACGGCACGTCGTCGATCAATATGGGCCTGGAGGAACTGCAGCAGCTTACGCGCGAAATCCAGGACAGCGTCATGGCGATCCGCGCGCAGCCGGTCAAGCCGGTCTTCCAGCGCATGTCCCGCATCGTCCGCGAAATCGCCGACATGACCGGCAAGTCCGTCCGTCTCATCACCGAGGGTGAAAATACGGAAGTCGACAAGACGGTCATCGACAAGCTCGCCGAGCCGCTCACGCACATGATCCGCAACGCGGTCGATCACGGTCTCGAGACGCCCGAAAAACGGGTTGCCGCGGGCAAGAACCCGGAAGGAACGGTGCGGCTCACGGCCAAGCACCGTTCCGGCCGCATCGTCATCGAGCTTGCAGACGACGGCGCCGGCATCAATCGCGAGAAGGTGCGCCAGAAGGCGATCGACAACGATCTCATTGCCGCGGACGCAAACCTTTCGGACGAGGAGGTCGACAACCTGATCTTCCACGCGGGTTTCTCCACGGCCGACAAGATCTCCGACATTTCCGGCCGCGGTGTCGGCATGGATGTCGTCAAGCGCTCCATCCAGGCACTCGGCGGCCGCATCAACATCTCTTCGAAGCCGGGCCAGGGCTCGATCTTCACCATGAGCCTGCCGCTGACGCTCGCCGTCCTCGACGGCATGGTGGTGACTGTCGCCAACCAGACGCTCGTCGTGCCGCTGACGGCAATCGTCGAGACGCTGCAGCCGGAGGCCTCCGCGATCCACAGCTTCGGGTCCAGCCAGCGGCTGATCTCGATCCGCGACTCCTTCTGCCCGCTGGTGGATGTGGGCCGCATCCTTAACTTTCGCGGGGCACAGGCCAACCCGGTCGAAGGTGTGGCGCTTCTCGTCGAATCCGAAGGCGGCGGCCAGCGCGCGTTGATGGTCGATGCCATCCAGGGCCAGCGCCAGGTGGTGATCAAGAGCCTCGAAGCCAACTACACGCATGTGCCCGGCATCGCCGCGGCCACCATTCTCGGCGACGGGCGCGTGGCACTCATCCTCGATGTCGACGCCATCGTTGCTGCGTCGCGCGGGCAATCCCTGAAACCCGAAATGTCTCTTGCTGCCGCCGGATAATCCCCATGACCAATGCCGCAAAACATCTGACCAGTGGGGGACGGGAGCTGATCGCCTTCCGCGTCGGCGACCAGGAATTCTGCGTCAACATCATGTCGGTGCGCGAAATTCGCGGATGGACGCCGGCGACCCCCATGCCGCATGCGCCCGCCTGCGTGCTCGGGGTCATCAATCTGCGCGGCGCCGTGCTGCCGATCGTCGATTTCTCCGCCCGGCTAGGCATGAAGGCGGCCGAGCCGACGGTTCGGCACGTGATCATCGTCGCACAGGTCAACAGCAGGGTGGTCGGCCTGCTGGTCGACGCCGTTTCCGACATTCTCACCGTCTCCGACCGCGATATTCAGCCGACACCGGACATCGCGTCCGATTTCGAGCGGAGTTTCGCACGTGGCGTGTTGGCGATAGAGGGGCGCATGATCTGCCTCGTAGAGCTCGACTCGGTCTTCCCGAGCGAGGAAAGGGAGGCGGCATGAGGGTCCGGGCCAACATCGATCAGAGTCCGTATCCGGAGGAATGTCTCGCGAGCGGAGAATATCCGCTGACCCGCCGCGATCTTACCGAGATCGCCGCGATGATCTACGCGGATGCCGGCATCTATCTCAACGAATCGAAGGCATCGCTCGTCTATTCGCGGCTTTCGAAGCATATCCGCAATCTCGGACTGAAGGGGTTCCGCGAATACTGCCAGCTCGTCGCTTCGCCTGCCGGGGCGGCGGCGCGCCGCGACATGCTTTCGCATCTCACGACGAATTTCACCCGCTTTTTCCGCGAGAACCATCATTTCGAGCACCTGAAAACAGACGTTTTGCCGGGTCTCATCGCCCGCGCGAAGAACGGCGGTCGCGTTCGCATCTGGTCTGCGGCGTGTTCGGATGGCCAGGAGCCCTATTCGATGGCGCTGACGGTGCTGTCGCTGCTGCCCAATGCCGCGGACTACGACTTTCGCATCCTCGCGACCGATATCGACCCGAAGATCCTGTCGCTGGCGCGGGCCGGCGCCTACGACGCGACGGCGATCGAGACGGTGAACCCTGCCATGCGCAAGCAATGGTTCAGCGAGGTCGAAGTCGGCGGCCGCCGCAAGTGGCAGGTCGACGATCGCGTCAAGCGGCTGATCACCTTCAACGAGCTCAACCTGATGGCGCAGTGGCCGCTCAAGGGGCCGTTCGACGTGATCTTCTGCCGCAACGTCGTGATCTATTTCGACGAGCCGACGCAGATGAAGATCTGGTCGCGCTTCGCCGGCGTGCTGGACAATGGCGGGCACCTCTATATCGGCCACTCGGAACGTGTGTCGGGGGATGCAAAGGCGCTCTTCGACAATATCGGCATCACGACCTATCGCCACACGGGCAAGTTCCACGGAGGTCGGGCATGAGCACTCCCGCACGTGTTCTCGTCGTCGACGACTCGGCCACCATGCGCGGCCTCATCTCCGCCGTGCTCAATGCCGATCCGGACATTTCGGTCGTCGGGCAGGCTGCCGACGCGCTCGAGGCGCGCCAGGCGATCAAGCAGCTCGACCCCGATGTCGTGACCCTCGACATCGAGATGCCGAATATGAACGGCCTCGAATTCCTCGACAAGATCATGCGGCTGAGGCCCATGCCGGTGATCATGGTCTCGACGCTGACGCATAGGGGCGCGGAAGCCACGATCGCCGCGCTCGAGATCGGCGCCTTCGACTGCGTCGGCAAGCCGCAGCAAGGGGATCCGCATCCGTTCCGCGATCTCGCCGACAAGGTCAAGGCGGCCGCGCGTTCGCAGCGCAAGTCCATGATCACCAGCAACAGGGCGGCCGCGCCGGCGGTGACAGCCGTTTCCGACTACCGGGCAGGGCGCAAGATCGTCGCGATGGGAGCTTCGACCGGCGGGGTCGAGGCTCTGATCACGGTCCTGCAGAAGTTCCCGGCAAATTGCCCGCCGACGGTGATCACGCAGCACATGCCGCACACCTTCACGAAGAGCTTCGCCGAACGGCTGAACCGGCTTTGCGCCCCGACGGTCCAGGAGGCGACGGATGGCGCGCGGCTCGAGGTCGGAAAGGTCTACCTGGCGCCCGGCGGCGAACGGCATCTTGAGGTGCATAATGCCGCCGCGCCCTGCTGCCGCCTGGTGGATCAGCCGGCGGTCAACGGACATCGACCCTCGGTCGACGTGCTGTTCGGTTCCGTCGCCGAACTGGCGGGCCGCAACGCCATCGGGGTGATTCTTACCGGAATGGGCCGCGATGGCGCCGCCGGTCTTCTGAAATTGCGGCATGCCGGGGCACGCACCTTCGGTCAGAACGAAAAGACCTGTGTCGTCTACGGCATGCCGCGCGTCGCCTATGAATTGGGCGCGGTCGAAACGCAGCTCCCCCTCGGATCGATCGGGGAGGAGATTTTGAAGACGGCGGCAGCCCGAAAAGAAGGAATCGAATAATGTCTCTCGCCGAAAAGATAAAAGTTCTGATCGTCGACGATCAGGTCACGAGTCGTCTGCTCTTGGGCGACGCACTGCAGCAGCTCGGCTTCAAGCAGATCACCGCCGCCGGTGACGGGGAACAGGGCATGAAGATCATGGCTCAGAATCCCCATCATCTGGTCATCTCCGATTTCAACATGCCGAAAATGGATGGGCTCGGCCTGCTCCAGGCGGTGCGTGCGAACCCGGCCACGAAGAAGGCGGCCTTCATCATCCTCACGGCACAGGGCGACCGCGCCCTGGTGCAGAAGGCGGCTGCGCTCGGCGCCAACAACGTGCTGGCCAAGCCGTTCACGATCGAAAAGATGAAAGCCGCGATCGAGGCCGTGTTCGGGGCGCTGAAATGAACACCGAGGCTGCCGGCAGGCGCGTTCATGTCATTCAGGGCGAGTTCAAGGTCGTCAACGATCCGGATATCGTGCTTTCGACCATTCTCGGCTCCTGCGTGGCCGCCTGCATGCGCGATCCGGTGGCCGGCGTCGGCGGCATGAATCACTTCCTGCTGCCGGGATCGGCGACCTCGCCGAGCTCCGGCGCGGACGCCACGCGCTACGGCGTGCACCTGATGGAGCTTCTCATCAACGGCCTCCTGAAGCAGGGGGCGCGGCGCGACCGGCTGGAGGCGAAGATCTTCGGCGGCGCCAGGACGATTGCGCGTTTCTCGAATGTCGGCGAGCAGAATGCCGCCTTCGCGCGCCAGTTCCTGATGGACGAGGGTATCCGCATCGTCGGCGAAAGCACCGGCGGCGACCATGGGCGCAAGCTCGAATACTGGCCGTCGTCCGGGCGCGCGCGCCAATATGCGCTGACGGGCGTGGAGGCACAGCGGGCGCTTCAGATGGACCAGCGGCCCGCCGTGCCGAAGCCGGCCGAAAGCTCCATCGAATTCTTCTGATCATACCGGCCGAGGCCACGTGAGGAAACAATGCAGAAAGACCACAACCAGCCTCACGCGGAAGAATCTCTGCCGGACGTGCTGATGCGCGTCGTCACGGAGCTCCACGATGTCGCCTATCTGATCGAGCGCATCGAGCCTCAACTCATGAGCGACGACTGCGCCGGTGCGGACAGGATCATGGTGCTGCAGGGCATCGACCTCGCGGTGCAGAAGACGCGCGGGCTCGCCGAGTTCATCGATACCATCACCGCCTCCATTCCCGACACCTGCCTGGTCGACGTCACCACCGCAGTCAGCCTCGTCAAGCTTGCCGACATGAAGAAAGCGCTCGGCAGCGGCATTCTCCGGCATGGGCATTCGCAGCCGCTGACCAAGGCGTCCGGCGACTTCGAGGCCTTCTGAGGGGCGCCGTCGCAGAGGAGTGCCCCTTCCTTCGGGTCGCACCCGGGTTTAACCCGAGGGCTAACCCTCTCCCGACTGGCGGACGAGGGGCGGCCGCGCGATCGGGACGGTGCGCTGCGCGACAGTTCGCCGATACCTGACCTTTCGCCAAGTTCGCGCAAGTTTCGTGTCCTAGCTTCGCTTCCGGGGCTGGTAGATTCGCGGCTAATGCAGAACGGCTGAGCGCAAGCCGTTTTCCAGCAAACCCGAATGTTGGATCTGCGCAGGGTACCGACCGGATAATCGGAGCGGGTGCCTTGCGATACTGGGTGCGGAAACAGAATGAATCTGTTCGATCAATTCTCGATGTTCACGAAAAATCTGAGCAATCTCGGACAAGGAAAGCTCATTGCGCTTGCCGTGGCCGGCGTCGTGGCGATCGGCTTCGTCCTCGGTGCCGGTATCTATGTGAACCGGCCGTCCTTCGAGACGCTCTATGTCGGTCTCGAACGCAGCGACGTCACCCAGATCAGCATTGCGCTTGCAGAAGCCAACGTCGACTTCGAAGTCGGCACCGACGGCGGCAGCATCCAGGTGCCCGTGGGCATGACCGGCAAGGCCCGTCTGCTGCTTGCCGAGCGCGGCCTGCCGAGCAGCGCCAATGCCGGTTACGAGCTCTTCGACAATGTCGGTTCGCTCGGGCTCACGTCTTTCATGCAGGAAGTGACCCGCGTTCGGGCGCTCGAGGGCGAAATCGCCCGCACGATCCAGCAGATCTCCGGCATCGCCGCCGCACGCGTCCACATCGTCATGCCGGAGCGCGGCAGCTTCCGCAAGGCCGAGCAGACGCCGACGGCCTCGGTCATGATACGGGCAAGCGCCACGGTCGGCCGCAGCGCCGCGTCCTCGATCCGGCATCTGGTCGCGTCGTCCGTGCCGGGCCTCGATGTCGACGACGTCACCGTCCTCGATTCGACCGGCCAACTGCTCGCATCCGGCGACGACCCGTCGAACAGCGCGCTCAATCAGTCACTCGGCGTCGTCCAGAACGTTCAGTCCGATCTCGAAAAGAAGATCGACAATGCGCTGGCGCCATTCCTCGGGATGGACAATTTCCGCACCAGCGTCACCGCCAGGCTCAACACCGATGCGCAGCAGATTCAGGAGACGGTCTTCGATCCGGAATCGCGCGTCGAGCGCTCGACGCGCGTGATCAAGGAAGAGCAGAAGTCCAGCCAGCAGCAGCCGGACAATGCCGCGACGGTACAGCAGAACGTCCCTCAGGCCGCGCCGCGCGGCGGAGCCGGTCAGCAGTCGAGCGACGAGGCGGAGAAGAAGGAAGAGCAGACGAATTACGAGATCAACAGCAAGACGATCGCCACCGTCAAGAACAGCTATTCGATCGAGCGACTGTCGATCGCGGTCGTCGTCAATCGCGGGCGCCTCGCGGCCATGGCTGGCGAACCGGCGGATCAGGCGAAGATCGATGCCTATCTCCAGGAGATGCAGAAGATCGTTTCCTCTGCCGCCGGGATAGATCCGGGCCGCGGCGACGTCGTGACGTTGAACGCCATGGATTTCGTGGAGACACAGCTCCTCGACCAGGCGGTGCCGGGTCCGGGGATCATGGAAATGCTGACGCGCAACCTCGGCGGCATCATCAACGCGCTCGCCTTCGTCGCAGTCGCTTTCCTGGTCGTATGGTTCGGGATGCGACCGCTTGCCCGCCAGCTGGGCTTCGGCGGACAGGCGGGCAAGCTCGAAGGCGAAGCCGCCGGGCTCGAACTGCCGGACTTCTCGCCGGCAGGCGCCGGCGCAGGGGGTGCCCTCATGGAGGGGTTCGGCTCCGATTTCGGCTTCGACGGCGGCGACGATCTGCTCAATCTCGGCGACGAGGCGGGCTTCAACCGCCGCGTCAAGGAAGGGCCGGAGCGGCGTCTCGCCCGGATGGTCGAGATCAGCGAAGAGCGGGCGGCGAAGATCCTGCGAAAATGGGCGGTCGATCGGGCAGCGTAGAAAACGCCGGCGGAAACCTGAACTGGAACGAGGTCCCGCCCAACAGGCGGGACTTTGTCTATTGGGCGCGCCTCAATCCGGCCCGCGCCGGCGCAAGGGCCTTCCGAGAGTATTGGCGAGTCTAGCTCCGGCTGGCGACGACACGGCGGAGTCCGGTCAAAGAATCCGCCCCTCGTCATGGATCCCGTCCGATGGCTGTCGGAAAATTTAAACCAATTTTTAATTAATTTAGATTCGCACGCCGCTCTCCGTGCCGCGGCTCGCGCAGTCAGTTACTCCGCGTTGTTTGCGGGATCCGGAGCTGTATCAAAATATATCTTCGAAAGAGCGGAATATAATTTCAAGCACAGACTTTCCGCATTCCCGGCGTTGCTATCAATGAGCCCGCCAGGATTTGATGCATTTCGGCAACATTCCCCGGCTTAAAGTAAGTCTTGGATGAAGAGTTGAGGCGTCCTGAAAGCATCCTATCTGCAACGAAAGGGCGAACTCCCGTCCGGTGTGACGGATTTTCAACCGTGCGGCCACAAACGACGATTGCAGGATACCGTTTATTATCAACATCTTGATTAGAGAATTGGTCGGAGTGAAAGCGTGCCCGGCCGCCGACCGGCTCACGCATACGTGAATGGCTCAAGGCAAGGTTGGCAAGTAATCGCGCAACAGGACGCCCTGTCTTTTTGGGGGCGGCGATGTACAGTTTAGCAATTGATTCGCGTCCTGATACTCGCTTGGTGGCAAGAATACCGGCGAAGCCGGCTGTCGGGGACGACAGGGCAAGCGTGACATTCCAGGGCGCCGAATCCGGCACGGGGGCTGAGAGTTATGGAAATGTCGCGGTCGGACGCAGTCTGGTCTTCGGAGACCGCTGCGCCGCGGGTTTGTGGACGCAAAATATCAAGGGAGCAACTGATCCGAAGGCTTGGGGAAGTGGCCTCGGGTACGGGACTCGGCAACGGATTGGCGGCGCTGACGGAATATGTCGGCGCAACCCATTACCTTCTCGCCCGGCACGATGTTTCGCAGGACGGCGGACTGGATTTTGTCGTCTGTTCCGACTGGCCGTTCGACATCGTTCGGCGTCTTTCGGGCATCATCGCCGGGCTCCATACGAAGATCACCGAACTGGAAAAGTGCCTCGCCCAACTGCAGCCGGCCTTCCATACGCTGCCCGACGATATCGGTTTGCCGCGGGGGGTCAGCCGGAGCTATTGCGCTGTGACCTTCAGCGTAGGGCGCACGCGGTTCTCGTTGATGCTGCTCTTCCCCGAGGACGTGATCCTCTCCCAGGAGGCGCTGCGCGACATCGCGGTGCTTGCCGGCTATGTCGCCAGTCACAAGATCAAGGCCGATGTGCGCCACGACCGGGAATGCGAACTGACCGAGCGCGAGCTCGAATGTCTTTTCTGGATTGCCGAAGGCAAGACGAGCGATGAGATCGCCGTCATACTCGGGATCTCCCGCAACACGATCAACAACTACATCACCAGCGTAATGCGCAAGACGGCGACGCGAACGCGGTCGGAAGCGATCGCCCACGCGGTGCGCAACAATCTGGTTTAGGAGCGGTGACGATGCCTTATCTCGTGACGCAGGATCGCGACGACGCCGGCCGGTCGGGTCGCAACGTCCGCGCGGCGCGGGCGGCGACGCTGGTGACGCGCTTGCAGGCCATGCAACGGCAGATCAACGCCAAGAATTTCGCCGTTCTGCGAACGAATGGCAGGGGCGTCCCCGGAACGCGTAAGCTCACCTGCGTCCTCCACAACTGGGGAGCCGCTTGCGAGGAAAACGCGCGTGATCTGATCATTCTCTACGGCGACGAGTTGCTCCAGCATCTCGATCTTTCCCTGCTGCCGGTGCTCTGGAACGGTCAGGGCGAGCATCAGACCGCCGAAGCCTCGGATTTCGGCCCGTTCACGCGCCGGCTGAGAGAGCGCAAGCTTTCCTATTCGGGCATCGCCTTTCCGATAAGGCTCGGCGCGCAGGGCAACGGCTACGTGATTTTCGCCGGCAGCTACATCGATGTTTCGGGCGAGCAGATCGTCGAGCTGCACGGCCGCAGCGCGCAGATCATGACAGACCTCCTGGCCGCCGACGAGAAGCGCCTGTTCAAGACCGAAGCCTTGAGCGATCGCGAGATCGCCTGCCTGCAAATGGCCGGCGATGGACATATCAGCGAGGAGATCGCCGACAAGATGGGCCTCTCGATACATACGGTGAATGCCTATCTCGGGGCCGCGACGACGAAGCTCGACTCCGTCAACCGGATTCAGGCGATAGCCAAGGCGATCCGCCTTGGCTATATCAGCTAGCATAGCTAAGGTCCGTCGAGATTCGGAATTCCCGCCGCGGCCTGTTCGATTTCCTCAACTCGCCAGCGGCAACGGATAGGTTTTGACGAACTTCGCCTCTGCCAGGCTCTTGGCGAGAAAGGCCGTGTTCTCGTCCGGATTGCCGGAGGGCTGTTGAAAGTTGATGTGGCTGATCTCGATACCGGCCGTATCGCCCGCGAGCACAAGGCGCGCATAGACAGTCACGCCGCGGGGCTTCAGTTCGAGGTCGAGGATAACCTCCGGGCGACTGTCCCAGTCGAGGTTATAGTTGCCGCCGAGGCCGAAGTTCACGGTGCCGGGCAGGAAATAGAGCTCTGCCGCCGATTCCACCAAATCGGCGATGCTCGCATAGGACTCGAAGCGCAGAAGCGCGATGAAATCCGCAGCATCGATGAGGCGCAATTCGGTCGCAACCGGACGGATCGCCTCCGCAACTATCTGTTCTCGTTCTTCGGAGAATTGGCACTTTTTCAAGATCATGTCACCCGTCTTTGTTGCGGCTGAGCTGCATAAACCCGGTGAATCAGTTCGGCGACTGCCTTGTAAAACACCGGTGGAATGACACTATCCACCGAGACTTGTGCAAACATGGAGCGTGCAAGCGGCGGATCCTCGAAGACGGGGATGCCGTTCTTCTCCGCAATCTCGCGAATCTTCAGGGCCACCAGGTCCTTTCCCATGGCCACGACGACCGGCGCGTCACTCTCCTCGCGCACATAGCGCAGTGCTACGGCATAGTGGGTCGGGTTGGCGATGATCAGGGTTGCTCGCGGAACCGAGGAGATCATCCGCTTGCGGGCGCGGTCGCGCTGCATCGATCTGAGCCGCGATTTGACGATCGGGTCGCCCTGCGATTGCTTCAGCTCGTCCTTGACCTCCTGCTTCGTCATCCTGAGCTCCGTGTACCAGTGATGGCGCGTCCAGAAGAGATCGACGATGGCGAGCGTCGCGGTGGCGAAGAGAACGACGATGATGATCTGCTTGAGGTCGGAGATCATCGTCGTGAAGATCGTCACCGGATCGGAGAACATCATGTCGAGCGTGGCGAAATAATCGTTCCAGAGCACGAGGACGACGACGATCGAAACGACGATGATCTTGAACAGCGACTTGCCGAATTCCACCAGCCCCTGAACGCCGTAGATCCGTTTGAAACCGGCCACGGGCGATACCCGGTTCCATTTCGGCTGGATGCGGTCGAGGACCGGCCGCGGCAGGTTCTGGAAGATCGACGACCCGACGCCGAAGACGATAAGTAGGATGAAAACCGGCAGAACCAGCGCGGCGCATTTCAGAACGACATGCGAAATCAGGGCGACGGCGTCGGTTGCGGTGTCGAGGCGCCAGGCTTCCGGCTGCTCGAAAATGTCCTTCAGCGCCTCGGCCATGTTTGCCGCGCCGTCCGAAAGGAAAAAGACGACGAAAATGTAGATCGCCAGCGTCGAGGCGAAAGCGGTCACCTCACGCGAGAAAGGGACGTTGCCTTTCTCGGTCGCGTCGGAGATCTTCTTTTCCGACGGCGCTTCTGTTTTACTGTCCTTGTCCTGCTCTTCCGCCATGAAACAGCAAGCTCCTCAGCAGGCGACAATGTGAACGACGCTTCCGGTTACCCCTCGACCCGAATTCGCGAGGGAATCGTGGCAGCAGACGCAAGCGCTCGCTTTGTGGTGAACCCGGACAGGCCCCTGCGCAAGTGCGGGTGTGCGGCAGCCCGCGCGGGTCAACAGAAATCGGAAACGAAACGCGATATATCGGCAGGCCGGAGGCGTCAGGCGGCCTCCGCTTCCTTTTCCTTGAGCTCGAGCTGCCCGCTTGCGGAGAGGCGAATCGCCTCCTGCGTGATCGAGCGCCTCGCGATCGCGATATCGCGGGGATTGATGCCGGCATCGCCGGCGGCGAGGTCCGATTCGATCATGCGCCGCTGGCGGGCGCCGATGGAGGCGAGAATAGACTCGCGCAACTCCGCAGCAGAACCTCTGAGCGCCATGGTGATGACGTCGGTGGAGACGTCGTTGAAGAGCTGCACGCGGCTGCGCTGCGGCATGAAAAGGATGTCGTCGAAGAGGAATATCTTCGGCCGGACCTTCTTGACCGAATCGGTGCTGATCGTTTCGAGCGAGGCGAGCAGCGTGTCCACCTGCGGCTTATCGAGCTCGTTCATCACTTCGGCGATCTTAGCCGGGCCGGGCGAGTTGCGCTCGGCCTCCATCTCTTCGATGATTTCGATCACCCGCGCCTCGATGATTGCCGCCGCCTTCGGGTTGACGTTCTTGATGTTGACGGCACGGTTGAGAATCTCGGGCCGCTTCTTGTCGGACAGCTGCAGCAGCACCTTGGCGCCGAAGCTCGACGGCATCATCGACAGAACATAGGCGATCGTCTGCGGATGTTCCCGGGCGAGCAATTGCGCGATGATCGCAGGATCGCAATCCATCAGCCGGTCCCAGATGCTCGCCTCGTAGGATTGGAAGGTGGCGCGGCGGCCGAGGAGGCCGTCCACCTCGTCGGGCGTCAGGCCCTCTTCCAGAATGCTCTCAATGGCCTTGGCATTGTCCATGAGGCCTGCACCTTCGGTGAAGAGATCCTCGAACTCGTTGACGAGCGCTTCCAGTTCGTGCGGCGGCACGGCTCTGAGCGATTGTGCCGCGGCGATGATGGCCTGCAGCTCGCTCTGGGTGAAGAATTTCAGCAGATTCCCGGCAATCGACTTGCCCATTGCGAGCAGCACCGCCGCCGCCTTTTCCGTCTGGCTCAGCGGTTGTGCGAGCGCCTGAGCCTGTGCCTCGAAACTTCCGAAATCCGTCATGGATTCATCCCCGCCCGATCATCGGGCTCCTAGTGAGTTGAAACGGGATGCGGGCGGAAAACCGCTTACACCTTTCCTCATCCCGCTCTATTTCCTGCTGCCTTTGATCTCCAGGAGCTTGACGCCGAAGCGGGTCACATCGCCCTCGAGAACGGTGATTTCTCCGCGGCCGATCACCCGGCCGTTGACCATGATCTCGACCGGTTCGCCGATCTTGCGGTCGAGCGCGATCGTTGCGCCCTCGGTGAGCGCCATGAGGCCGGAGACCTGCATGCGGCTTGTCCCGAGTACGATCTGGACATCGATCGGGATGTCCATGATCAGGTCCATATTGGCGGTCATTCCGCTGCCGGGCGCCGTTTCACCGGCGGCCGGTGCCGCATCGAAATCCGCGCCGGGAACCGCGGAGTCCGCGCTGAAGCCGGATTCCGCGAAGTCGCCGCCGAAATCCCCGCCGAATCCAGCGCTGTCGGCGGAACCGAAGTCGCTGCCGAAATCCACGGGCTGTTCGAGCGGCCCGGCGGCGGCGAAATCGGCGCCGAAGTCAGCCTCGCCGTCCTTCTTGAGAACGCCGCGCAGGTCGTCGATCGCCTGGTCGAGCTCGGCGTCTGCCGCGAATGCGGCCGGTTCTGCGATGGGTGCTGCTTTCTTGGGTGCCATGTGCCGAATATTCCAGTTGAAGCTTGCCTCAGGCATTCTGCCGGGCGAGGGAGGATTAACTCATGATGTGGCGAAGGATGTCCTGCTCGGAGCCGTGGGTATCCTTGACCCGGACCGTGTATCGCGAACCCGAACGGCCGAACTCACAGACATAGAGGTCGCGCCCGTTGGCGCTCACCTCCACGCGGACATCCTGCCCGTCGTGAAAAGGGATGACATCCCCGGCCTGCAGGCGGCTGAGAGTGTCGAGCGTCAGGCTTTCCAACCGGATGCGCGCCTCGAGCGCGACGGCCGATCGGCGGACCTGCTCCTCCAGCTGTTCCGTCCATTCGGTCTTCGCGTTCCGGTCCTCGCCGGCACCTTTGCGAGAGATGATGCGGGTCTTGAGGAGCGTGCTTTGCGGGACGATGACCGAGAAAGTGGAGAGCACCGGCCCGAGGCCTATGGTCATGTCGATCGAGGCTGCGAAAACGTCTTCAAGCGCCGGATCGGGCTTTGCCCGTTCCGCGCTGTTGTAAGGACGGCCGACAACGGGCTCGAACCCGCCGGGCGCGTTCACTGCAGTGCGCAGGACCTCGGCGATGCCATGAAACACCGGCAAGGCGACATCGATCTCAATCTTCGACAGAGAGCGTGGGGCCGGCTCCTCGATGCTCGTCGGTTCGGCCCCGAGCAGAGCCTCGACAAGTGCGATCAGAACCGGACTGTCGCAGCCGACCTGGAAGTCCGCGCACCAGTTTCGCAGGGAGAGATCGCCGAGCAGGACTCCGTCTCCGAGAGCAGCGATGAGCTCGTTGCGGAGCCCCGTCCGGAAGCCCGCATAGGCGATCGTGACGTCGCATCCGGTCTCCGATTGCAGGACACCGGGCAGGAGTTCGTCGAAGAACTGGGCAAGCTCGAGTGCGGTTCGGCCGATGGCCTTGTCGTCGCCGAGCGCGCCGGTCATGCGCGCGATCAGCCTTTTGTCGAATGCATGGACGTTCGATGCGGTACTCGTGCTCATGTCAGGCCGCCTTGCTTTCGCTGCCGCCGCCGGGATTCATCATTTCCTGTTCGACCGCATCGATGGACGGCCGTTCATAGGCGGAGATGGTCTTGCGGCCGTATTCGAGTGCGACCTGCGGAACCGAACCGTTCATGTAGGCAAGCAGCGTCTGCTTGACGATGACATAGAGTCGGTTCTGCTTTTCCCGTACGGACTTGATGTTTGCGACGAGGGGGCCGACGATCGAATAGGAAAGGAACACGCCGAGCAGCGTTCCGACGAGTGCGGCGGCGATCTTGGCGCCCAGCACTTCCGGTGCTTCGCTGATCGCGCCCATCGCCTTGATGACGCCGAGAACCGCCGCGACGATGCCGATCGCCGGCAGCGCATCGCCCATGCTCGTCAGCGCGTGGTAGCACTTCATCTTGTCGTGGGTGATCGTCTGGATTTCCTCGTCCATCAGCGCCTCGATCTCATGCGAGCGGGCGTTGCCGATGATGATCAGCCGGACATAGTCGCAGATGAAGGCGGTCAGCTCCTTGTTCTGCAGGACGGTGGGTGCGGACTGGAAGATCGAGGATTCTTCCGGATTGTCGATGTGGCTCTCGATCTCGTTGCGCGACTTCGTTCGCAGGTCGCGCATCAGGCTGTAGAGGACGCCGAGCGTGTCGAGGTATTGACGTTCCTTCGGCACCTTGTGCCTGAAGGCCTCGCCGAGCGCCTTGCCGGTGTCTTTGACCACCTTCATCGAGTTGGCCATGATGAAGCCGCCGATGCCCGCTCCGCCGATGATCATCAGCTCGAAAGGCTGGTTGAGGACTTCCAGGTGGCCTCCCATCGCCATGTAACCGCCGAGGATACAGCCGAAAGTCACAAGAAGCCCGATGATGATGTTCATTGCCGATACCTGTCGCAATCGTGATTTTCCTCCGATGAAATAGGGTCCGATCCTTGCGTGAGGCTGGCCGCGGAGACCCGGCGTCCGGGACAGGTTCGCGCAAGCCAACGCCGTCAGGGTTGTTGGCCAGGGTAGGATCGCATCGCGTCCGAACCCCGACAGTCGGTGCGGGCTGAAGACCGCACACATTTCCTCACGCTTCATGCGACAGGCGAGCCGATCGTGACGACGACCTATACGAGCTACAGGCTGATCACTGCAGATCTGACGAAATCGCTGGAGCGCGTTTCGGCGCAGCCGGACGTCGCCCGCGAGACGGAGTACTATCTGTCGAAGATCGGCAGCATCAAAACGCTCGACGATTTCTTCGCCGACAGCCGGCTCTACAACTACGCCATGAAGGCGCACGGCCTCGAGGACATGGCCTATGCCAAGGCCTTCATGCGCAAGGTGCTCGCCGAAGGCATCGACAGTGAAGACGCCTTTGCCAACAAGCTGGCCGACGGGCGCTACAAGGCGCTGGTGGAGTCGTTGAATTTCGCCCGGCACGGCGAAGCCGCTACTGCCTTCGAGAGGGCGCAGAAGGGCGTGTCCGAAAAATACACGCGGCAGACGCTGGAGCAGAAAGCCGGCGAGGAAAACACCGGCGTGCGGCTGGCGCTCTATTTCCAGCGCATGGCGCCGACGATTGCCAATGGCTACGAAATCATCGCCGACGAGGCCCTCTCGAGTGTGGTCCGTACCGTCCTGCAGCTGCCGGCCGAATTCGCGGCCGCCGATGTGGATCGCCAGGCGGAGGCCTACGAGGCGGCGATCGATTTCAAGGATTTCCAGGACCCTCAGAAAACAGCCGAGTTCCTGGACCGCTTCACCGCCCTTTGGGAAATCGACAATCCTTCCGGCGGCTATGACCCGCTTGCGGTTTTCGGCGCGTCGAGCGGCTACGGAATTTCTCCCGACCTGCTTCTGACCATCAACAATCTCAAACTCGGGGGACGCTGATTTGCAGACCGGTCTCTATGTCGCGCTTTCGTCGCAGATGGCGCTTGAAAAGCGCCTGAACACGCTGGCCGACAATGTCGCCAACTCCAACACGGTTGGCTTCCGCGCCACGGAAGTGAAGTTCAACCAGGTGCTTGGCGACACCAGGCCGACCAAGGTTTCCTATGTGTCGGAAGGCGAGGAATTCCTGAGCAGCAAAACCGGCGGGCTCGCGCGCACCGGCTCCGCGCTCGATTTCGCCATCAAGGGCAACGCCTGGTTCTCGATCGAGACGCCCGGCGGCCCGGCGCTGACGCGCGACGGCCGGTTCACGCTGACGGAGACCGGCGAGCTCGTGACCATCAAGGGATATCCGGTGCTCGATGCCGGCGGCGCGCCGATCCAGCTGAACGGCGGTGCCGGTGAAATTACCGTCGGTGCCGATGGAGCCATTCACCAGAACGGCGTGCAGATCGCCCTGCTCGGGCTTTACGAGACGGATTTCAGCAAAGGCTTCATGCGTTACGACAACAGTTCCGTTATGCCGGCTGCCCAGCCGGAACCGGTCGTTGATCGGTTCGATGTCGGCGTGATGCAAGGCTTCCTGGAGGAGTCGAACGTGAACGCCGTACAGGAAATGTCGCAGCTGATCATGATCACCCGCGCCTTCGACAACGTCACCGCGCTGATGCGCGACAGTGAGGGATCGCTCGACAAAGCCATCGAGACGCTCGGCGGCAGCCGTTGATGATTCTGTCGACGGAATTTAGGGCGGGACGGAACGGAAAGCCGGATGGCACGCGAAGCTGTTGAAAAAACTGCGACGTCGACGTCGCTCGCAGCGCTCGCCGGTTTGGTCGAGCGCTATGCAAATCCCGACTTTGCCATCGCGCCGGGCGGTCATGTCCAGACGATTTCGCCGGGGCACTACACGGTCAGCGGCCTGTCGCGGCATGTCCGGCTCGGGGACTTCGTCGCGCACAAGAGCACGACCGGCACCCATCTCGGCGAAGTCGTCCGCGTGGAGCCCGAGCGGGTGGTCGTCTGCCCGATCGAACCGGGGGACCCGATCGGCATCCATGACGTCGTCATCCGCAAGGGTGCCTTCCGCATAGCGCCGACAGACAACTGGTGCGGCCGCACCATCAATGCGCTAGCCGAGCCGATCGACGGTCTGGGTCCGCTGCTGCAGGGCGACATCCGCCGCTCGATCGCGAACACCGCGCCGCCCTCCATGACGCGAAAGCGGGTGGAGCAGGGCTTCAGGACGGGCGTGCGGGCGATAGACATCTTCTCCCCGCTCTGCCTCGGGCAGCGCCTCGGCATCTTCGCGGGTTCCGGCGTCGGCAAATCGACGCTGCTTTCCATGCTGGCCCGCGCCGACGCCTTCGACAAGGTGGTGATCGCGCTGGTCGGCGAGCGCGGCCGCGAAGTGCGGGAGTTCATCGAGGATACGCTGGGCGACAATCTTTCGAAATCGGTCGCCGTCGTCGCCACCAGCGACGAGAGCCCGATGCTGAGAAAAATGGCTCCGCTGACCGCGGTCACGATTGCCGAACATTATCGCGACAAGGGCGACAACGTGCTGCTCATCGTCGACAGCGTCACCCGTTTCGCTCATGCGATCCGCGAGGTGGCGACGGCAGCGGGGGAGCCGCCGATCGCCCGCGGCTATCCGGCCTCGGTCTTCACCGAATTGCCGCGGCTGCTCGAGCGCGCC
>NZ_JBQEMS010000011.1:104684-228115 GCF_052044265.1 Sinorhizobium sp. 22678
CCCGGCGCCGAGGGAACGGGCACGATCACGGCGATCATTTCGATCCTGGTCGACGGCGACAATCACAACGACCCGGTCGCCGACTCGGCGCGCGGCATTCTCGACGGGCACATCGTCCTCGACCGAAGCCTTGCCGAAGAGGGGCGCTACCCGCCGGTCAATCCGCTCGCCTCCATCTCGCGCCTTGCCAGAAAGGCCTGGACGCCGGACCAGGAGAAGCTGGTCGCCCGGCTGAAATCCTTGATCCACCGCTTCGAGGAAACCCGGGACCTCCGGCTCATCGGCGGCTATCGGCCGGGCGGCGACGCCGATCTCGACATGGCGATCAAGCAGGTGCCGGTCATCTACGACGTATTGAAGCAGATGCCCGGCGAACGGCCCGCCTTCGACGCCTTCACGGACCTCGCCAACGCGCTGAAGGCAGCCGCGATGGGCAATCAGCCGGGCGCCGCCGGCCTGCGCGGAAGGGGATGAACTTGACGGACTTCGATGCAGACGAGATCGTGCGCCAACGCCGCCGCGAAACCGGGATGCCGCTGATCGACAGGATACTCGGCGCGATCGGCCTGGCCATGGCTGCCTGCGCGACGTTGCTGCCCTGGTACGTCTATCTGCATCCGGAGAAATTCTCGATGCCTTCGCTCTGGCAGGGAACGACGCGCGATCTGCCGGAGCGCCCGGAACGGCAGATCCTCTCGGTGTCGCCGCTGGCGATGACGGACATGGACGAGGAGACCGCCGCCGCGGTCGATCGCCTGACGACCGCGACGGTGCCGGGACTCGACCAGGATCCCGCCGAAGGCACGGACATGGGGGCTCCCGATCAGCCGTTCCCCGCAAAAGAGAGCTTCAAACTCATGCACGTCGCCAATGGCCGCGCGCTCATCGAGGATGCCAGCGGCATGTATATCGTCCGTATCGGTTCGGTATTGCCGGACAACAGCCGGCTTGCGACCTTCGAGGAGCGCGACGGCCGCTGGGTGATGATCACGTCCAAGGGCGAGATTTTCGCGGCGAAGTAGCGCCTTTGCCGAGGCGTGGCGAAGGACGTCCAGACCCTTCCCAACCCCTCCGGAGGGGCTTTTCGGGCCGCGAGGGTGCGGCAGAAATAGCCCCGCCCCTTGTGGGGAGGGGTCGGGGACGGGCCTTATGAGACGCCCGAAACGGTTCCTTCCGCATCCTCGACAAGTCCCACGCAAGATTACCGGCCTAGGTTCGCCATCATCAGCAGGAGCTCTTGATGGAACCGATTCAGCTTTTCGAACTCGCGTCGCGGCAGGCCCAGTGGCTCACCGTCCGCCAGAACGTGGTGGCGGGCAACATCGCCAATGCCAATACGCCGCACTACAGGGCGAAAGACGTCCAGCCCTTCGAAAGCGTGCTCCAGAACACCGGCATCCAAATGGCCGCGACGCATCGCGCCCATTTCACCGAGAGCCCGGAAGCCGCCCATGTGACCGAAGTCAGCGCTCTCGACGATGTGGCGGTGCAGCAATCCGGCAATACGGTCGCGCTCGAAGAGGAATTGATGAAGACCGGCGCGATCAAGCGCGACTACGAGCTCAATGCCGGGCTGGTGAAGTCCTTTCACCGGATGATTCTCATGACGGTACGGAAGTAAGCGACCATGGATCCATTGACCTCCGCCCTTAAGGTTTCCGCCTCCGGTCTGCAGGCGGAATCGACGCGCCTGCGCATCGTCTCGGAAAACATTGCCAATGCCCGCTCCACCGGTGACGCCCCCGGCGCCGATCCTTTCCGCCGCAAGACGATCAGCTTCGCCGCGGAGGTCGACCGGGCAAGCGGCGCGTCCCTCGTCGAGGTCGAACGCCTCGGCACGGACGATTCCGATTTCAACATCGAGTTCGACCCGGGCAATCCGGCCGCCGACGAAAAGGGCATGGTGAAATTGCCGAACGTCAACATCCTGATCGAGATGGCCGACATGCGCGAGGCCAACCGCGCTTACGAGGCCAATCTGCAGACCATCAAGCAGTCTCGCGATCTCATCTCCCAGACAATCGACCTGTTGAGGGCTTCGCAATAATGATCGACGCAATCCAGTCCTTAGGGGCGTTTTCGACCATCAGGGAGACCGAAGGTGCCGGCCCGGCCTCTTCCGCCTCGCTCGTTATGCCGGGTGCCGGCGCGGCCGCGCCTCAGGCGGGGAGCTTCGCCGAAGTCCTCGGCAACATGACCACGGACGCCATCCGCTCGATGAAGTCGGCCGAGGGGGTCTCGCTTCAGGCGATCCGCGGAGAAGCGAATACCCGCGAAGTCGTCGATGCCGTCATGAGCGCCGAGCAGTCTCTCCAGACCGCAATCGCCATCCGCGACAAGGTGGTCACCGCCTATCTCGAAATCGCGCGCATGCAGATCTGAGGAAAAGACACATGAAGGCCCTTTCCATCGCCGCCACGGGCATGAACGCCCAGCAATTGAATCTCGAAGTCATCGCGAACAACATCGCGAACATCAACACGACCGGCTACAAGCGGGCGCGCGCAGAATTTTCGGACCTGCTCTACCAGACCGAGCGGGCGCAGGGCGTCCCCAACCGCTCGAACCAGGCGATCGTGCCGGAAGGCGCGATCATCGGCCTGGGCGTCCAGACCTCCGCCGTGCGCAACCTTCATATCCAGGGCAGCCTCGTCAATACCGGCAACGACTACGACCTCGCGCTCGTCGGCCGCGGCTGGTTTCAGATCGAGACGCCGGATGGCGAGACGGTCTACACCCGCTCGGGGGCTTTCAACACCAATGCTACGGGCCAGCTCGTCACCATCGATGGCTATACCGTGGTTCCGGGCGTCACCGTGCCGCAGGACGCGACCGAGATCGTCTTCACCTCGTCGGGCCAGGTGATGGTGCGGATCGGCAACGACACGGAACTGCAGGAAGTCGGACAGCTGACGATCGCGAACTTCGTCAACGAGGCGGGCCTCGAGCCGATGGGCGAGAACCTGTTCCGGCAGACGCCGGCGTCCGGGGATCCGATCGTCGGCACGCCGGCCGATCCGGGCTTTGCACAGATCAAGCAGAACTACCTGGAATCTTCGAACGTCGACCCGGTCAAGGAAATTACCGACCTCATCTCGGCCCAGCGTGCCTATGAGATGAATTCGAAGATCATCCAGGCCGCGGACGAAATGGCCGCCACGGTGAGCAAGAACCTGAGGTAACAGGAAGAGGAGGCAAACATGATGTTTCGCCGATCCCCCGTAGGAAAAGCAGTATCAGGCGGCCTCGCGCAGCCGGCGCGTGCCGTTCTGTTTGCCGCAATGGCGGGTTGCCTGCTTGCGCCGGCCGCAGCTCTTGCCGAGCCGCCGACGGCCGTCATTCCGAAGCAGACGATCTATCCCGGCGAAAAGCTCGATGCGAGCATGCTGGAGGTGGTCGACGTGACCAACCCGGACCTGCGCGACGGCTATGTGCGCTCGATCGACGAGGTCGACGGCATGGTGACCAAGCGGACCCTTCTTCCCGGGCGGGTCATCCTGGCCTCGGCGTTGCGCGAGCAATATGCGGTCGAGCGCGGCTCCACCGTTCGTCTCGTCTTCAAGAATGGCGGTCTGACGATAACGGCCGCCGGCTCGCCGCTTCAGGATGCCGCGGTCGGCGATCTGATCCGCGTGCGCAACGTCGATACGGGCGTGATCGTCTCCGGGACGGTGATGGCGGACAGCACGATCCATGTGGTGGCGAAATGAACATCAATGCATGCAAGTGGCTGCTGACGCTCGCGGTGGTCTTCGCCACGAGCTTGACCTCTGCCTATGCGGCCTCGCGGATCAAGGACGTCGCGTCCCTGCAGTCGGGCAGGGACAACCAGCTCATTGGCTACGGCCTGGTGGTGGGCCTGCAGGGCACCGGTGACAGCCTGCGCTCGTCTCCATTCACGGATCAGTCGATCCGCGCCATGCTGCAGAACCTCGGCATTTCCACGCAGGGCGGGGACTCGCGCACGCGCAACGTCGCCGCGGTGCTCGTCACCGCCACGCTCCCGCCCTTCGCGAGCCCCGGCAGTCGGCTCGACGTGACCGTCGGTTCGCTGGGCGATGCGACTTCGCTGCGCGGCGGGACGTTGGTCATGACCTCGCTTTCGGGCGCCGACGGCCAGATCTACGCCGTGGCGCAGGGCTCGGTGGTCGTCAGCGGTTTCAACGCGCAAGGTGAAGCCGCCCAATTGAGCCAGGGCGTGACCACGGCGGGACGGGTCCCGAACGGCGCCATCATCGAGCGGGAACTGCCGTCGAAATTCAAGGACGGCTTCAACCTGGTGCTACAGCTGCGCAACCCGGACTTTTCCACCGCCGTCGGCATGGCCGCGGCGATAAACAAATATGCCGCGGCCCAATTTGGCGGCCGCATTGCCGAAGCCTTGGACTCGCAGTCCGTCCTGGTCCAGAAGCCGAAGATGGCGGATCTCGCGCGCCTGATGGCCGACGTGGAAAACCTGGTGATCGAGACCGACGCGCCGGCCCGGGTGGTCATCAACGAGCGCACCGGCACGATCGTCATCGGCCAGGACGTCCGCGTCGCCGAAGTGGCCGTCAGCTACGGTACGCTGACGGTGCAGGTCAGCGAGACGCCGACGATCGTCCAGCCGGAGCCGTTCTCGCGCGGTCAGACGGCCTACGAGCCCAACACCACGATCGAAGCGCAGGCCGACGGCGGCACGGTCGCCATCCTCAACGGCTCCAGCCTGCGTTCGCTGGTCGCGGGCCTGAACAGCATCGGCGTCAAGCCGGATGGGATCATCGCGATCCTCCAGAGCATCAAATCGGCGGGAGCCCTACAGGCGGAGCTTGTTCTGCAATGACCGGAAACTTCAATCGTCTTTTCGGCCAGGCACGCCGCGTTCTCCTGGGCTCGGTCGCCGCCGCGCTCATGCTTTCGATGCCCGGTGCTTTCGCGCAGGACGTCACGTCGCCGCCGGCCGACAGCGCGACCGCGAGCGAAATCGAAAAGTTCTGCACCAATATCGCCGACGCCGCGCGCGACCAGCGCTACGTTTTGCAGCGCCAGGACCTGGAGAAGCTGAAAGCGAATGTCGACGAACGGATTGCGACGCTGGAGGCGCGCCGGGAGGAATACGAGGACTGGCTTAAGCGCCGCAATGATTTCCTCAAACAGGCGGAGCTCGGCCTCGTCGACATCTACAAGACGATGAAGCCGGATGCCGCCGCCGGCAAGCTCGAAATGGTGCGTCCCGAGATCGCGGCGGCGATCGTCATGCGGCTGCCGCCACGCCAGTCGTCGCTGATCCTGAGCGAGATGAGCGACGAAAGGGCAGCGGTGCTGACCAACATCATTTCGAGCGCGAGCGACCCCAATACCTCCAAGGAGCCATCATGAGAACGCGCATCACGGCCGTACTGGCCGCAGGGCTCCTGGCGGGTTGCCAGAATCAGGCCTTCAACGAGATAGGGCGGGCGCCGGCTATGAGCCCGATCGGCAGCGGCCTGCAATATACGCAGACGCCGCAGCTTGCCATGTATCCGAAGCAGCCGCGCCACGTCACCAACGGCTACTCCCTGTGGAACGACCAGCAGGCGGCCCTCTTCAAGGATGCGCGCGCGATCAATATCGGCGACATTCTGACGGTCGACATCCGTATCGACGACAAGGCCTCCTTCGAAAACGAGACGGACCGCAGCCGCAAGAATTCGAGCGGCTTCAATCTCGGCGCCAGCGGCCAATCCCAGACGAGCGACTTCGCTTGGTCGGGCGATCTCGAATACGGCTCCAACACCAAGACCGAAGGCGACGGCAAGACCGAGCGTTCGGAGAAGCTCAGGCTGCTGGTCGCCGCGGTCGTGACCGGCGTCCTCGAAAACGGTAACCTGCTGATCAGCGGCTCCCAGGAAGTGCGCGTCAACCACGAGCTGCGCATCCTCAATGTCGCAGGCATCGTCCGACCGCGCGACGTGGACGCCGACAACGTCATATCCTACGACCGCATCGCCGAGGCCCGCATCTCCTATGGCGGCCGCGGCCGCCTGACGGAGGTCCAGCAGCCGCCGTGGGGTCAGCAGCTCGTCGATCTCGTCTCGCCTCTCTGACTGGCCGGAAGTACAAATGGAAGAAATCGAGAGCAAAGAAACGAAGGCCCGCTCGCGGCTGACGACCATCGCGGCCGTGGTGGTACTGACGCTCGTCGCCGGCGGCGGCGGCTGGCTTGCAGGCATGCTCCTCGCGCCGCCGCCGTCCGAGAAAACGGAAGTCGCGGTCGAGCTTCCCGCCAACGCGACCGGCGAGGAGGACATACCGAAAATCACCGCGGCGGCACACGGCATCGTGCAGCTCGATCCCATTACGACGAACCTTGCCTATCCGGCCGAAAACTGGGTGCGCCTCGAGGTCGCGCTCCAGTTCGATGGCGCTCCCGACGTTGCGCTGGCGGAGACGATACACCAGGACATTGCAGCCTATCTGAAGACCGTGTCGCTGCAGCAGATCCAGGGGCCGCGCGGCTTTCAATATCTCCGGGATGACATCCAGGAGCGGCTTGACCTGCGCTCCGAGGGCCGCGTAACGAATGTGATGTTCCGCACCTTCGTCATCCAATGATTCGCTGATGCTCCGGTTTGCCACCTTCATAATCGCCATGATGGCGATGTCGGGAATTGCCGGGGCTCAGAGCTTCCCCGCCGATATCCTGAACACGCCGGTCGACGGATCCGTCGCCTCGTGGATCATCCGCACCTTCGGCCTCCTGACCGTCCTTTCGGTGGCCCCGGGTATCCTGATCATGGTGACGAGCTTCCCGCGTTTCGTCATCGCCTTCGCGATCCTGCGCTCGGGGATGGGGCTCGCCACGACGCCCTCCAACATGATCATGGTGTCGCTCGCGCTGTTCATGACCTTCTATGTCATGGCGCCCACCTTCGACCGCGCCTGGAGCGACGGCATCGATCCGCTCCTGAAGAACGAGATCTCCGAGACGGAAGCGATGCAGCGGATGTCCGAGCCCTTCCGCGAATTCATGCTGGCCAACACCCGCGACAAGGACCTGCAGCTCTTCATCGACATCGCCCGGGAAAAGGGCCAGACCGTCGTCGTCGACGAGAAGGTGGACCTGCGCGCGGTCGTGCCGGCCTTCATGATCTCGGAGATCCGCCGCGGTTTCGAGATCGGCTTCCTGATCATGCTGCCCTTCCTCGTGATCGACCTGATCGTCGCGACCATCACCATGGCGATGGGCATGATGATGCTTCCCCCGACGGCGATTTCGCTGCCCTTCAAGATTCTGTTCTTCGTGCTGATCGACGGCTGGAACCTGCTCGTCGGCAGCCTGGTGCGCTCGTTTATCTGATGTGGCGCAGGCGGCGCGCGCGCGGGCAGCGTGCCTCTACAAGACTCCGTTAAGCATAGGATTTTACAGGCGATTAACCACGCTTTCGCCGAGGCCGGATGAGTCTTCTCCGGTTAAACAGTTGGCAATGAATGGCTGCGAATTTCGTCCTCACACGACGGGTTTGGTATCCATCACGAGTTGAGCGGAGCCGAGTGGCATGATGCCGGACCGTCGGGACCGGTAGCGTTTTTAAGTCCGGTATGTCCCCCCAATCAGTATTTCGTAGGGACAACGAATATGACCAGCATTCTCACCAACAACTCCGCAATGGCGGCGCTTTCGACGCTGCGCTCGATCTCTTCCAACATGGAAGACACGCAGAGCCGCATCTCCTCGGGCCTCCGCGTCGGCTCGGCCTCCGACAACGCCGCCTACTGGTCGATCGCGACCACCATGCGCTCCGACAACCAGGCTCTCTCCGCAGTTCAGGACGCGCTCGGCCTCGGTGCTGCCAAGGTCGACACCGCCTATTCCGGTATGGAATCGGCGATCGAAGTCGTGAAGGAAATCAAGGCCAAGCTCGTTGCCGCCACCGAAGACGGCGTCGACAAGGCCAAGATCCAGGAAGAAATCACCCAGCTCAAGGACCAGCTGACGAGCATTGCCGAAGCGGCCTCCTTCTCCGGCGAGAATTGGCTGCAGGCGGACCTCAGCGGTGGCGCCGTCACCAAGAGCGTGGTCGGGGGGTTCGTCCGTGACTCGAGCGGCGCCGTATCCGTCAAGAAGGTTGACTACAGCCTCAACGCCAACTCGGTTCTCTTCGACACGGTGGGTAACACCGGCATCCTGGACAAGGTCTACAACGTCTCGCAGGCAAGCGTCACGCTGACGATCAACACCAACGGTGTCGAAGCGCAGCACACTGTTGCCGCCTATTCGCTCGAATCCCTCACCGAAGCCGGTGCGGAATTCCAGGGCAACTACGCCCTTCAGGGCGGTAACAGCTACGTCAAGGTCGAGAACGTCTGGGTTCGCGCCGAGACCGCCGCGACCGGCGCCACGGGCCAGGAAATTGCCGCAACGACGACGGCAGCCGGCACCATCACCGCGGACAGCTGGGTTGTCGATGTCGACAACGGCCCTGCCACCAACGTTTCGGCCGGCCAGTCCGTCGCGAACATCAACATCGTCGGCATGGGGGCTGCTGCGCTCGATGCCCTGATCAGCGGTGTCGACGCTGCGCTGACAGACATGACCAGCGCCGCCGCCTCGCTCGGCTCCATCTCCTCGCGCATCGACCTGCAGAGCGAATTCGTCAACAAGCTCTCTGACTCGATCGACTCGGGCGTCGGCCGTCTCGTCGATGCGGACATGAACGAGGAGTCGACCCGCCTCAAGGCCCTGCAGACTCAGCAGCAGCTCGCCATTCAGGCTCTGTCGATCGCCAACTCCGACTCGCAGAACGTCCTGTCGCTCTTCCGCTAAGAAGACACGCGATAGCCGGATGCAGGCAAGCTTTTGTCTGCACTCGGGTCCTCGAACCGCGCCCGAAGACCGGGCGCGGTTTCTTTTGTTTTGCTTCTCCGGCAAGCGGCACTTCACCAATTCTTAAACATGCTATGGCACGCGCGCGTACGCGTAAAGGTTGAAATTTTACAAAAGTCTGGAGCGGCTTAGGGCTTCATTAACCAAGCCAGGATTATCTAGGCGCATCGAAAGGACGGGCTGACTCCAGCAAAACAGCGGGTTAGCAAGCATGACGTTGACCGTCTTTCGCCGGTGGAACCGGAATGTCCCTTCTCATCAGCCATCAAGGGGCACTAAACCATGACGAGCATTCTCACCAACATTGCGGCCATGGCCGCTCTCCAGACTCTGCGTACCATCGGCTCCAACATGGAAGAGACGCAGGCGCATGTCTCCTCCGGTCTGCGCGTCGGACAAGCCGCTGACAACGCCGCCTACTGGTCGATCGCGACCACCATGCGCTCCGACAACATGGCTCTTTCCGCCGTACAGGACGCCCTCGGCCTCGGCGCCGCCAAGGTTGATACCGCTTACTCCGGTATGGAATCGGCGATCGAAGTCGTGAAGGAAATCAAGAAAAAACTCGTCGCCGCTACCGAAGACGGCGTCGACAAGGCCAAAATCCAGGAAGAAATCGATCAGCTCAAGGATCAGCTGACGAGCATTTCCGAAGCGGCCTCCTTCTCAGGCGAGAACTGGCTGCAGGCGGACCTCAGCGGCGGCGCCGTCACCAAGAGCGTGGTCGGCTCGTTCGTCCGTGACGCAAGCGGCGCCGTATCCGTCAAGAAGGTCGATTACAGCCTCAACACCAACTCGGTTCTGTTCGATACGGTGGGTAACACCGGCATCCTGGACAAGGTCTACAACGTCTCGCAGGCAAGCGTCACGCTGACGATCAACACCAACGGTGTCGCAGCGCAGCACACGGTTGCCGCCTACTCGCTCGAATCCCTGACGCAGGCCGGTGCGGAATTCCAGGGCAACTACGCTCTTCAGGGCGGTAACAGCTACGTCAAGGTCGACAACGTCTGGGTCCGCGCCGAGACCGCCGCGACCGGTGCCACCGGTCAGGAGCTTGCCGCGACCACGACGGCAGCCGGCACGATCACCGCGGACAGCTGGGTTGTGGATGTCGACAACGGCCCTGCCACGAACGTTTCGGCCGGTCAGTCCGTTGCCGGGATCAACATCGTCGGTATGGGTGCAGCCGCCCTCGACGCCCTGATCAGCGGTGTCGACGCTGCGCTGACAGACATGACCAGCGCGGCCGCCGACCTCGGCTCGATCGCCATGCGCATCGACTTGCAGAGCGATTTCGTCAACAAGCTCTCGGACTCGATCGACTCGGGCGTCGGTCGTCTCGTCGACGCGGACATGAACGAAGAATCGACCCGCCTGAAGGCTCTGCAGACTCAGCAGCAGCTCGCCATCCAGTCGCTGTCGATCGCCAACTCGGCTTCGGAAAACGTCCTTACGCTCTTCCGCTAATCCGACACGGAAAGGCGGTCGCGAACCGAGCGACCGAACCCTGACCGAAACTTCAAAGGGGCCACGCTCATCGAGCGTGGCCCCTTTCTTCGTTTCCTCGGCGAATAAGCGTTTAGCCTTTGTTAACCATAACCGCGCTAAGTGGGCTCAACGCAACGAACGGTTAACCAAGACGAAGAAGCGGTTAACGGCATGATGCCTCGCGTTCGTTTCCCCGGGGTGGCCGGGATGTCCCTTTCCAACTAGCCATTCAAAGGGGCCCGTAATGACCAGCATTCTCACCAATGTTGCAGCGATGGCTGCACTCCAGACGCTCCGCGGCATCGACTCCAACATGGAGGAAACGCAGGCTCGCGTTTCCTCGGGTCTCCGCGTCGGCACGGCGTCCGATAACGCCGCCTATTGGTCGATCGCCACCACGATGCGATCGGACAACATGGCGCTTTCCGCCGTTCAGGATGCCCTGGGTCTCGGTGCGGCCAAGGTCGACACGGCCTATGCCGGGATGGAGAATGCCGTCGAGGTGGTGAAGGAAATTCGCGCCAAGCTCGTCGCTGCGACCGAAGACGGCGTCGACAAGGCCAAGATCCAGGAAGAGATCGAACAGCTCAAGCAACAGCTGACGAGCATTGCGACGGCCGCTTCCTTCAGCGGCGAAAACTGGCTCCAGGCGGATATCACCACGCCTGTGACGAAGAGCGTAGTCGGGTCCTTCGTCCGCGATTCCTCGGGCGTCGTGTCCGTAAAGACGATCGACTATGTTCTCGACGGCAGCTCCGTTCTCTTCGATACCGTTGGCAACAACGGGATTCTGGACAAGGTTTACGATGTCTCCGAGTCCAGCGTAACGCTTTCGATCAACATAGGCGGCGTCGTCGCCGAACATACGGTTGCGGCCTACACGGTCGACGACCTCATCGCCGGCGGCGCGGTATTCCAGGGCAACTACGCCCTTGCCGGAGGTGTGAACTATGTCAAGGTAGAGGGCGTTTGGGTCGAAGCAGTTGCATCGTCCGCCGCGCCGGGTCAGGAAGTCGCTGCCGTGACGACCGCTGCAGCTCCCATTACCGCCGATTCCTGGGTCGTAGACACGTTGGCGGGGCCGGTTACCAGCGCACCTGCACCTGCCTCGATCGAGAATATCGACATCACCAACGCCGCGCAGGCAGCAAACCTCGATGCGCTGATCAGGGGCGTCGATGAAGCGCTTGAGGATCTGATCAGCGCCACATCGGCGCTGGGCTCGATTTCCATGCGCATCGGCATGCAGGAAGAGTTCGTATCGAAGCTCACCGACTCGATCGATTCGGGCATCGGCCGCCTTGTCGATGCCGACATGAACGAGGAGTCGACCAGGCTGAAAGCGCTGCAGACACAGCAGCAGCTCGCGATCCAGTCGCTCTCCATCGCCAACACCAATTCGGAAAACATCCTCCAACTCTTCCGTCAGTAAGCGGCGCCCCGGCTAGGGGGCGGCTTCGTCCCGCTCTGAAGGAGAAAAACTGCGGCTCGCAAAGGGCCGCGGTTTTTGCATTTTGGCGGCGACCTTACGCCAGACTTGCCGGATTAATGAATCCTTCATGTTTGTTATTGGTTCGTTAACGCCGTTAACCTTTTCTTAACCATCTTCGTTAATGGTTCGTTAAGAACGGCGGTCTGTCACCCAGGGCAAAAAGGTGTCAGCGCGCATGACGCCTCACCGTCGTTGCCGGCTTTCCGGAATGGTCCGATTTCCCCAACCAGGGCAGCACAGCCCCAGGGTGACCACCAATGACCAGCATCATGACCAACCCCGCCGCCATGGCGGCGTTGCAGACATTGCGCGCGATCAACCATAATCTCGAGACCACTCAGGGCCGCATCTCCTCCGGCTTTCGCGTGGAAACTGCCGCCGATAATGCCGCCTACTGGTCCATCGCAACCACGATGCGATCGGACAATGCCGCGTTGTCGACGGTCCACGACGCCTTGGGCCTCGGCGCCGCCAAGGTCGATACCTTCTACTCGGCGATGGATACGGTCATCGACGTGATGACCGAGATCAAAGCCAAGCTCGTCGCGGCAAGCGAGCCGGGCGTCGACAGGGATAAGATCAACAAGGAAGTGGCCGAGCTCAAGAGCCAGTTGAACTCGGCCGCGCAGTCCGCCTCCTTTTCCGGCGAGAACTGGCTCTATAACGGTGCTTCAGCAGCACTGGGCACCAAATCCATCGTCGCCTCCTTCAACCGCAGCGCCGACGGCAGCGTTACGGTCTCGACGCTCAATTACGACACCGCGAAATCCGTCCTGATCGACGTCACCGATCCGGCACGCGGCATGCTCACCAAGGCGGTCGATGCGGACGCGCTTCAATCCACCCCGGCAGGCGTGGCGCGCAATTACTATCTCATCGATGCAGGTGCAGCTCCCGCGGGCGCGACCGAGATCGAGATCGACAACGCAACGACCGCTGCGCAATTGGGCGACATGATCAGCGTCGTCGACGAGCTCATCAGCCAGCTGACCGACTCCGCCGCCACGCTTGGCGCCATCACCAGCCGCATCGAGATGCAGGAAAGCTTCGTCGCCAATCTGATGGATGTAATCGACAAGGGCGTCGGGCGTCTCGTCGATGCCGACATGAACGAGGAATCGACACGGTTGAAGGCGCTGCAGACGCAGCAGCAGCTCGGCATCCAGTCGCTTTCGATCGCGAACACCACCTCCGAGAACATTCTCCGCCTGTTCCAGGAGTGACGACATCGCTTTCCGCCGTGCCGCCGGTCATCGGCATCGGTCGGAGAAAGGTTGGACCGCGCTATTGCCCTGGCGCGGTCCAACACCTTCGCACAAGTTTGACCGGATAGCCTTCCTTCGCAGTCATGTTGGAAATTGCCGGCCGGAAACCACTCCGGCTGCCGCTTGCATCGCGCTTCGCCTTCCGCGAACCGCTGCAGAATCAAGAATGCCGGTCCGTCGCCATTCGGGCGAACGGGCCTAAGGAGACGGTCAAGACGTGTCGGGCTCTATGGATTTCCGGGCCGCAAGCGAGCCTTTGCAGATGCGGCTGGCAATATCGGCCTTCGCCGAGGTGAGCCGGGAGGCGCGCCGATGAGCGCGTCGCTGTCCCGCTATCTCAAGGATTTCAGCCCGCCGAAGATCGAGCTGACGCGGGTAACGCCGAGATATTTTCCGGATCTCGACACCGACCTTTCGCAGAACCGTGCATGGGCGGAGCCGGTCATGCCCGAGATCGATATCGACGCCGAGCGCAGCGAAGCCTTTGCGAAAGGACGTGCCGAGGCCAGTGCCGAACTCGCTCTCGAGCATCAGAAAGAGATCGCCGACCTCAAGGCGCGCCACGCAGAAGAGACCGACGCCCTGAAGCAGCGCCTCGAGGAACAGGCAGCCGCCAGGATCGCCGCCGGTTTCGGCGAAATGGCGGATCGGCTGGCGCTCGCGCTCGGCGACCAGGCGGCGCGCGTCCTCGCTCCGGTCATGGACGAGGCGCTCGCCAAGCGCGCGGTCGAGAACCTGGCCGGCATGGTCCGGCACGGCCTCGCCGCCGGTGAAGGGATCGCGATCACGGTGCGGGGCCCGCTTGCGCTTTTCGAGGCGTTGAAGGCCCTGCTGCCCGAAGCGACCGCGTTCCGTCACGTCGAAAGCGATGATGTCGACCTGACCGTCGAAATGGGCGAGGCGATACTGGTGACGCGAATGGCCGCGTGGTCCGATACTGTTCGCAAGGTTCTGGCATGAACGACGAGAGCAATCACAACGGCAAGAACGAAATCATCATCGTCCGGCGTTCGGCAGAGAGCCACGACGGCCATCATGGGGGCGGGTGGAAGATCGCCTATGCCGACTTCATGACCGCGATGATGGCCTTCTTCCTCGTCATGTGGCTGATCAACGCCGCGAACGAGGAGACCAAGGCGGCGATCGCCGCCTATTTCAATCCGGTGCAGTTGACCGATCAGAAGCCGGCGGAGAAGGGCCTCAAGGATCCTGCCAAGGATGCGCAGGGCGAACAGACGCAGCAGCGCTCCAAGGTCGACGGCGAACAGGCCAAGTCGGGCGGTTCGGCCAAGACCGGCGATCAGCTGACGGCGACCTCGGGCGAAGAGACCAAATATTCGGACGCCGATTTCTTCGAGAATCCTTACTCGGTCCTGTCCGAGATCGCCCGCGAAGTGGGCCACGAGGCGAATATCAGCGTCAAGGGCGACGGCGGGGCGGCCCAGTCCGGGCCGTCAACCGGAGCCGCCGGGGGCGAAGCCTATCGCGATCCCTTCGACCCGGACTTCTGGACCAAGCAGGTGGAAGTGAAGGACGCCGGCAACACGGCCGAAAGCGACATGGCGTCAGCGGCACACAGCACCCGCGAAGCCGCCTCCGGGCCGAAAGCGCCGGATAGCGCGGAGGGCGCAAAGGCCGCGGATGCACCCGAGAACCAAGCGCCGGCTGAAAATCCGCAGAAGGAAGCCGAAGCCCTGAAGGCCGAAATCGAAAAGGAACTCGGGGGCGAAGCCGGGCGGCTTCTCGAAAGCCTCGCCGTAACCCCGGCCGAGGGCGGCCTGCTGGTGACGATCAGCGAGCAGACGGATGCGCCGATGTTCGCGGTCGGGTCCGCCGTGCCGCAAAAGGAACTGGTGCTCGCGATGGAAAAGATCGGCAGGCTGCTTGCCGAGCGACCGGGCGCTGTGGCCGTTCGCGGCCATACCGACGGGCGGCCGTTCAAGGATGGCACCTACGATAATTGGCGCCTTTCGGCGGCACGTGCCCAGAGCGCCTATTACATGCTGGTGCGCGGCGGCCTGAAGGAGGAGCGCGTGAAGCAGATCAGCGGCTTTGCCGACCGCCGGCTCCAGGTGCCGAACGATCCCTATGCGCCTGCGAACCGGCGGATCGAAATCCTCCTGCAGTCGGGCCAGGGCTGAGAAATGCTGAAGCGGCTCTGCACCATTCTTGCGGCATCGGCCCTTGCCGCTCCCCTCGCGCTTGGCCCTGCCCGCGCGAGCGGGAATGAGGAGCTCACGCCTTACAAGATGATAAGGTCGCTGCAATATGTGCAGGATTCGGTGGTGCTCGGCGACCATTCGGCGATCGAGATGCAGCGCTTCATGCTCGGCGCGATCGACGAGCGGCTGAGGGCCGCCGATCCTTCGGCGTTTCGCGATCCGCGCAATGTCGACGCGGCTCTCGTCTATGTCATGAGCGGCGGCAATCCGGCGACGCTCGACCTCCTGGCAGACCGCGACATCGAGGGCAATTTCGACTCGCGGGTGACCGATGCGCTCAGGCACTATCTGAACGGCAAGGGCCCTCTGATCGTCGAGAATCTCACCAAGGCCGCCCCGGAATACAAGAATTCACGCATCGGTCCGTATCTGTTCCTGATCCTTGGCAACGCCATGTCGCAGCAGGATCCGGTCGAGGCGATGAAACATTACGATTGGGCGCGCCTGACGGCACCGGGCACCATCATCGAGGAGGCTGCCCTTCGCCGTTCGGTCTCGCTGGCGGCGCGGGCCGGCCTTCCGGAGAAGGGCTTTCGATATGCGCTGAACTACGCGCGGCGCTTTCTGACCTCACCCTATGCGAGCCAGTTTGCCGATGTCTTCGTCGAGCTGGCGGTCGCCCATTTCGACGAGGCGGCCGATGGGCGCGTCTCGGAGGTACTCTCCTTCATGGACAGTGCGCGCCAGCGCGAGGTCTATCTGCGGGTGGCGCGCCGCGCCGCGATTGCCGGCAAGCAGGCCCTGGCGCGGCTGGCCTCCAGGCGCGCCGAGGAACTGGCAGGGGATGACAGTTCCCGATCGCAGGTGCTTGCGAGTTTCTACGAGGGGCTGGCTGCCGTGCCGTCCGCAGATGTCTTTTCGGCCGCCGAAGCCCTCGAAGCGATCCCCGACGAAAACCTGTCCCCGCGCGACCGCGCCCTGCGCGAGGCGGCCAAGGCCGTAGCCGATGCGGTGGTGCGGCCACCATTGGGAGAAAGCCCGGCGCAAGCACCCGGGCCTATAGCGGAAAGACCGGCCGGGGAGCAAAGCGAGCTGGTTGCGGAGGAAAGCGGAAGCGGCATGAGCCCCTTCGGGCAGCCTTTCGAGGGGTCGTCCGACCGGCCAACCGAGATGCCGGCCGAGGCCGGGACGGCCGAAGCCGATATCGCCGCTCCAGGCGATCCGGTGCTCGAAGGCTTTCTAGCCAGCGGTCGTTCGAAGATCGACGAGATCGATGCGCTGCTGAAGAGGGAAGGACAATGAGGCCTCTTGACGAGAGTTTGCGCGCGCCTGCCGCCAACAGGCCGGCACAGTTGCTGAGTGTTCGGGGTCAGCCGGAGGCCGAACCGGGGGCCTTTGGCGAGGCGATCGCCGATGCAGGCCGCCGCAGGACGCAGGGGCAAGGCGGCCAGGCATCTGCCGATGACGCGCGACGGGACCCCGTCGCGAACGGCGGCAACGCCTCGGCTGTGACGAAGGTCGACGGCTTTGGCGCGGATGATGCGGCATTCATGGCGGATGCTGCGGCGCCCGGCGCTCGGCCCGCCTCCGGGCGCTCGATCGTGACACCGGGCCAAGCGACGAAATCATCGCAGCACGGCCACCCTGCCGGCACGCCGCATCTGTCGCGGGAACGTGAAGGTGGCCAAGAGGAAATCGACCAGCCGGCGGAGCGGGCGGTGAGCCGCTCGCGTGGATCGGTGCAGACCTCCTGCGAGACCGTTGATGAAGCGTCGGTCGTAATGGCGAGGGAAGGCGGGGAGAACGGCGACCCTGCCAGCGGAACCGTCTCCGATCTCCTGTCGATGCTCGCCGGCGCCGCACCGGCGGTGGCCGCGGCTTCGCAGCCGGAAGGCAGGCCAAAGCCCGCCCCGGCGGTTCGCGAAGGCTTGGACGGTCTGGCAAAGACGGTAGGCGGCATATCGCCGGAAGTGGCGGACGGCGAGCATCCGCAGATCGGGGAGGTGAACGGCGACGGCGAGCCGGACCGGCTTTTCCGCTTCGCCCGTGCCGACGGCAAGGGGCAAGCCGTTTCCATGAGCATTTCGCGGGATGGCGAGCGGGCAGTCGTGGAGAACAGCCGATCGTCGGTCAAATCCGGAGTGGAAACCGTGACCGTTCTGGAGGCGCGCCGCTATCTCGGCCTTGCGCTCAACGAGAACGCTACGTCGGTGACGAGCGCGATCGCCCGCGATAGCGGATGGGCCGAGGCATTGCAATCGAGCGCCGCGACGACGAAGCCCGAAGCCTGGAGCCAGGCCGGCAAGACGCTCAATACGCTGAAGATCCAGATGCATCCGGTCGACCTCGGCATGGTGACGGCGACACTGAGACTGAAGGACGACGAGCTGCAGGTCGATCTGAAGGTCGAAACCGGTGAGGCCTTCCGCCAGCTCAGCGACGACCAGAGCGAATTGGTGAAGGCCCTGCGGGCGCAAGGATTTGCGGTCGACCAGGTGAACATCGTCTTCAACGGCGGCGGAGATTCCGCAAATGGCGGCGGTGGCCAGTCTCAGTCTCAGTCCCAGTCTCAGGCCCAGGCTCAGTCACAGCTCGGCTACGAGGGCCGTGAGCGGGCAGGTGATGATGGACAGGGGCGTCAGCCGCGGGATGGCGGCCGAGCGGCGGCGGAAAGGTGGGCGGGCAATGATGCTACGGACGATATGGTTGACGGTGCCGAGCGTTCTCGCTCTGGCCACGTCTACATGTAGCGCCCTTGCGAGCGCAGGCGTGTGCGAGCGCGAGATCGCGTCCGCGGCCTCCAAATACGGCGTGCCGACCGGGATCTTATATTCCGTCGGATTGACCGAGACGGGCCGCAAAGGGTCCCTGCAGCCCTATGCGATGAACATCGAAGGCAAGGCCTATTTCGGGGCAAGCGTCCAGGATGTTCTCACACGATTCGGCGCGGCGCGTGCCGAGGGCGCCAAGCTCATCGATCTCGGCTGCATGCAGATCAACTACCACTTTCACGGCGAGCATTTCAGCTCTCCCGAGGAGATGCTCGATCCGCGCAGGAATGTCGAATATGCCGCCCGCTTCCTGTCCAATCTGCGCGCCCGGCACGAGAGTTGGACGATGGCGGTCGCTCGCTATCACGCCGGCCCCAACAACGACGCGGCGCAGAAAAAATACGTCTGCCGCGTCATCGCAAACCTGGTCGCGACCGGGTATGGCAAGTGGACGCCGAACGCGCAGCAGTTTTGCCGATAACCGACTTATGGTTGCATTGCCGCAGCCGCTGCCTCATTGTGGCGACAATGCGGACAGATTGTGATCGCAAGCGATTTCGGCATATCGCGTTAACTTTTCAACACCATGTTAGTGGTAAGGTTAACGATCACCTACTAGATATAGGCCAAATCGGCACGGAATTCTTAATCAACTATTAAAATCCCCCATTAACTTCCTCTAGTTGTTCGCGACTCCCGGGATTCGTACCTCTGTCTCAATGTGGCATCCATACTGATTCGGAGGCGGGCGAATGATCGTGGTGGTTGATGATAGAGCTCTTGTGAAGGACGGCTACGCGTCCCTGTTCGGCCGCGAGGGCATTCCCTCGACGGGCTTCGATCCGAGGGAGTTCGGCGAGTGGGTAAGCTCCGCCGCCGATTCCGATATCGACGCTGTCGAAGCCTTCCTGATCGGGCAGGGGGAGAGCACATTGACGCTGCCGCGCGTGATCCGGGATCGCTCCCGTGCGCCGGTCATCGCCATGAGCGACACGCCGTCGCTGGAAAACACGCTTGCGCTCTTCGACTGCGGCGTCGACGACGTGGTCCGCAAGCCGGTGCATCCGAGGGAAATCCTCGCACGCGTCGCAGCGATCCGCCGACGTTTGACGGCCATCGCCAACTTCACGGATATCGGTCCCATCCGCGTTTTCGCCGACGGGCGCGATCCGGAGATCAATGGCGAAGTCTTCGCGCTTCCCCGTCGCGAACGGCGCATTCTCGAATATCTCGTCGCCAACCGCGGGCGCCGGGTGTCCAAGTCGCAGATATTCAACGCGATTTACGGCATCTTCGACGAGGACGTCGAAGAGAATGTCGTCGAAAGCCACATCAGCAAGCTGCGCAAGAAACTGCGCAAGAAGCTCGGCTTCGACCCGATCGATTCGAAGCGTTTCCTTGGCTACTGCATCGACTGGAATTGAGCGCAGAAACGGCAGGGCGAGAACAGCTCAAGACAGGTTCACGCAAGGCCCGGTCTCTAGTGTCGCCGCAACAAGGAAATGAGGATCCGATATGAGTCTCTACGGTACCATGAGAACGGGCGTGTCCGGCATGAACGCCCAGTCCAACCGGCTCAGCACAGTCGCCGAGAACATCGCGAACGCCAACACGACCGGCTACAAGCGCGCATCGACGGAATTCTCATCGATGATCCTGCCGTCGGGCAACGGATCCTATAATTCAGGCGGCGTGCAGACGGAGGTGCGCTACAGCATCTCGCAGCAGGGCGCGACGACCTTCACCACCTCGGCCAGCGATCTGGCGATCGACGGCGGCGGCTTCTTCATCGTCGAAGGCGCCAACGGCCAGGAATATCTGACTCGCGCCGGCTCCTTCGTTCCGGACAGCCAAGGCAATCTGGTCAATGCCGCCGGCTTCACGCTGATGGGCTACGAATACGAGGCCGGCGTCGACCCGACCGTCGTCGTCAACGGTTTCGATGGCCTGACCAGGGTCAATCTCGCTTCGGATGGGCTCATCGCGACCGGTTCGACCAAGGGTTCCATGGGCGCGAACCTGCCCTCGGGCGCGGCGGTGGGCGATGTTTCCACCACTTCGCTCGTCGTCTATGACAGCCAGGGCAATACCCGCATTCTGGATTTCAATTACGAGAAAACCGGGGCGAATGCTTGGTCCGTCGAGGTCGTCGACCGGACGTCGTCAACGGTCCTCGGCACACAGACGCTGAATTTCAACCCGGACGGATCCCTTACCGCGACCCCTGCCACATTGACGACATCGGCGATGGCGGCTCTTCCCGGCACCGGGGCGAACCTCTCGGCCCTCACTATCGATCTGACGAAGACGACGCAGCTCGGCTACGCCTTCAATGCCGACGGCGGCAACATCGACGGCAACGCGCCGAGCAAGGTCGCCGGCTACCAGATCGACTCCGACGGCATCGTCTATGTCAAATACGAGAACGGCGAGCTCGATCCGCGCTATCGCATCGCGCTCGCCAATGTCCAGAGCCCGGACAAGCTGAAGCCGGAATCCGGTAACGTCTATTCGCAGGGCGTCGACTCCGGCGTCATCATCACCGGCTTCGCCGGCTCGGGCGATTTCGGCGAGATCCTCTCCGGCGCGCTCGAAAGCTCGAATGTCGATATCGCCGAGGAACTGACGGCGATGATCGAGTCGCAGCGCAACTACACGGCAAACTCCAAGGTCTTCCAGACCGGTTCGGAACTGCTCGAAGTTCTCGTCAATCTGAAGCGGTAATTCCAACTTCGAAACTACGTACTTCCGGACGTAAGGCCCATTACGGGCTCTTCCCGGGAGTGCACTGAGAAAAACGGTCCCCGGCATGTCGCTGTCTTCTGCAATCGCCATCGCGCAATCCGCGTTCAGCACCACGGCGCAACAAACCGCCACGGTCTCGAAGAACATTGCCAATTCCGGCAATGCGGACTACTCGCGCCGGATGGCGATGCTCGGGACCACCCCGGGCGGCGCCCAGATCGTTTCGATCTATCGGGCGCAGAACGAGGCGCTCCTCAAGCAGAACCTGATCGGCATCTCGCAGTCCTCCGCGCAGAGCAGTCTCCTGTCCGGGCTGGAGATCATGAAATCGGCGCTCGGCGGCAACGATTACGAGTCGTCGCCCTCCACCTATCTCTCGGCCTTCCGCAACAGCCTGCAGACTTTCGCGTCGACGCCCGGCAATGCGACGATCGCCGCCACGGTGGTGTCGGATGCATCGGACCTTGCCAACTCGATCAGCAAGACGTCGGCCGCCGTTCAGGACCTTCGTCTCGACTCGGACAAGAAAATCGCCGAGGAGGTCGCCAATCTGAACCGCCTTCTCGCGCAGTTCGAGACGGCGAACAACGCCGTCAAGCAGGCGACGGCCGCAGGCACGGACGCGACCGCTGCGCTCGACGATCGCGACAAGACCCTGAAGCAGATATCGGAGCTTGTCGGCATTTCCACAGTCACGCGGGCGAACAACGATACCGTCATCTACACCTCGGGCGGCACCGTTCTCTTCGAGACGCTTCCGAGAGAGGTCACGTTTGCGCCGAAGAGTGCTTACGATGCCACTGTCACGGGCAACGGCATATTCATCGACGGCGTGCCGCTGTCTGCCGGCAGCGGCGCCGATACCAGTGCCCAGGGCAAGCTCGCGGGCCTGCTTCAGCTGCGCGACGACATCGCTCCGAAGTTCCAATCGCAGCTCGACGAGATGGCGCGCGGCCTCGTCACCCTCTTCCGGGAAGGCGGCTTGCCGGGGCTCTTCACCTGGTCGGGCGGAACCGTACCGGTTGCGGGCGCCGTCCAGCCGGGGATCGCCGCGAGCCTTTCGGTCAATCCCGCAGCGAAGGCCAACCCCTTCCTCCTGCGCGACGGCGGCTTCAACGGGGTCGTTTCGAACCCGGATGGCAATGCCGGTTTTACGGACCTGCTCGACGGACTCATCACCGCTCTGGACGGCGACATGGCGTTCGACGGCGCGACCGGGCTCGACGCCACGAGCTCGATCATGGAATTCGCCGCGTCTTCCGTCGGCTGGTTCGAGCAGATACGCAGCGGCGCCTCCAGGGCCGATGACAACAAGGCGGCGCTGCTGGCACGCACGCAGGAGGCGCTCGGCAGCGTGACCGGGGTGAGCATCGACGAGGAATTGTCGCTGCTTCTCGATCTGGAACAGTCCTACAAGGCCTCGGCCAAGTTGATCAGCACCGTCGACGCCATGATGGCGTCGCTTCTCGAAGCCGTGAGGTAATCATGAAGACGTCCTTCGTTTCGAACCTGGCCGTTCAGAACGCCATGCGGCTGACCATCCAACAGGGGCAGGCGGAACTTCTGAAGCTGCAGACCGAGGTGACGACCGGGCGCCATGCGGATGTGGGCCTGGCGCTCGGTTCCTCGGCGGCGCGCTCGGTGAGCCTGCAGCGCGAGCTGGCGCGGCTCGATACGCTCGTCGATACCAATTCCGTCGTCACCCAGCGGCTTGCCGCCTCGCAATCCGCTCTCGCCACGATGGCCGAAGCGGCGCAGCAGGTGCGCAACACCCTCGTCACCTTCAAGGGCAATGATGCCGCCGATCAGCTCGCGATCCAGAAGACCGAAATACAGAGCGCCATGTCGGCCTTCTCTTCGGCGGCGAACCTGTCCTTCAACGGCGAATTTCTCTTTGCCGGCATCAACACCGACGTGAGGCCTTTCGAGGATTATGGCGCTGCGTCGAAGTCGACCTTCGACACCGCGCTCGCCACCTACATGTCGGCCAACGGCATTGCCTCCATGAGCGATTTCACGAAGGCCGAGATGGAGGACTTCATCACCAACACGCTCGAGCCGCTTTATGCAAGCGATGCGCAATGGGCCACGGATTGGTCCAAGGCCTCGAGCCAGAACATGACGAGCCGCATCAGCACGACGGAAGTGGTGCAGAGCTCCACGAATGCGACGACGGAAGGCTTCCGGAAATTCGCTCTCGCCAGCGTGATCGCCCTGGAACTGATGGACGAAAATGTCAGCTCCGAAGTCCGGGCCTATATCGGTGAGACCGCGCTCGGCTATGTCGAGCAGGCCAATACGCAGATCACGGCGGAGCGCAGCACTCTCGGTATTTCCGAAGCGCGCGTGAAAAAGGCGAATACCTCCCTCCAGGCCCAGATCAAGCTGATCAACACACATATTACCGATCTCGAAGGCGTCGACACCTACGAGGCTTCGACACGGATGAACACGCTGCTGACGCAGGTAGAGACCTCCTACACACTGACGGCGCGGATCCAGCGGTTGAGTTTGATAGACTTCCTCTAATGACTAGAGGATGCGGACAAGCATGAGGGATGTCTGAATGTATCAGTTTGCATACGCCGAGATCATGGAGGAAGGCGTAGCCGTTTCCAAGGATCGGGAGAAGCAGGTTCTCGATCGTTCCATCGCGCTCTTGCAGGCGGCGAAGGAAAAGGACGGATACACCCGGGAGGCGATCGAAGCGGTCTACTTCACCCGGCGTCTCTGGATCCGTTTCATCGAAGATCTGCGCGCGCCGGACAACCAGCTCAACGAAGAGCTGCGCGCCAACCTCATTTCGATCGGAATCTGGATTCTGAACGAGACGGAGAAGATCCGCAAACGCGAGTCTTCCAATTTCCAGGGCATTATCGACATAACCACCATCATCAGGGATGGACTGAAATGAAGAGCACACTGCGTATTTCGCTGAAATCGGGCGAAAGGATCTTTGTAAACGGCGCAGTGCTGCGCGTCGACCGCAAGGTCGCGATCGAATTCCTGAACGACGTGACCTTCCTGCTGGAAAACCACGTCCTGCAGCCCGAAGACGCGACGACACCGCTGCGCCAGCTCTATTTCATCGCCCAGATGATCCTGATCAATCCGGAAGGCGCGGACCAGTCGACCGCGATGTTCCGCAAGTCGATCGTCATGCTGCTCAACTGCTTCAAGCACGACGAGGTGCTGGCCGAGCTGAAGCGAATCGACGGGCTGGTCACGCAGGGTCGGGCCTTCGAGGCGCTGAAGGCGATCCGGGGGCTTTATCCGATCGAGGACCAGATCCTCAACGCGCAGGAACTGACGCCTGCGACGGTGGAACAGATACGCAAGGAGATTGCGCCATGGCGGTGAGCGGCGTCAACAACACGTCCAACAGCTACACGCCAACGGTTTCGGCCACGGATTCGGCGGGCGACGCCAGCGCGGCGACGCTCAACTACGAGAGCTTCCTCAAGCTGCTCGTGGCGCAGATGAAGAACCAGGATCCGACGCAGCCGATGGACGCGACGCAGCAGATCGCGCAGCTTGCGACCTTCTCGCAGGTGGAGCAGACGATCAAGACCAACAAGAACCTCGAAAGCCTGCTGCAGCGCACCGCGCTCAGCGAGGCGGACGCCGTGATCGGCAGGACGGTCACCAGCGCGGACGGCAAGACCACTGGCGTCGTCAAGGAGGTGAAACTATACTCCGATGGAATCATCGCGGTGCTCGATACGGGCAAGGAGCTCGTTATCGGTCCGGGCGTCATAATGAAGTGAGTTCCCATGAATGAGGCAGATGCCCTCGACATCGTACAGGCGGCGATCTGGACAGTGATCGTGGCCTCGGGCCCTGCCGTTCTCGCCGCAATGGTGGTTGGGGTCGGCATCGCCTTCCTCCAGGCGCTGACCCAGGTTCAGGAGATGACGCTGACATTCGTGCCGAAGATCCTCGCGGTGATGGTCACCGCCGCCATCTCGGCGCCCTTCGTCGGCGCGCAGATTTCGATCTTCACAGATATCGTGTTCTCGCGAATACAGAGCGGGTTTTAGCTCGGGGAGCGGCGAAATACCCCGCTCTGCCCTGCCGGGCATCTCCCCCGGATACCACCTTCGCGCAAGCTTGGCCCTCTAGGACTCTGCCATACCCTTGGGCAGATCTTACGATCGCTGCCCGCCTCTCATGAAGAGACGGAAGAGACATGGCACAACAGGCGACGCTGACAATCCCGAAACTTGCACCCAAGAGCCGGGACATCGGCTTTGCGCTCGGGATCGTGATGATCCTGTCGATCCTGTTCCTGCCCATTCCCCCCTTCCTGATCGATCTCGGGCTTGCCTTCTCCATTTCGTTCTCGGTGCTGATCCTGATGGTCGCACTCTGGATCCAGCGGCCGCTCGATTTCTCGTCTTTCCCGACGATTCTGCTGATCTCGACCATGATCCGCCTGGCGCTGAACATCGCCACCACGCGCGTCATCCTTTCCCACGGGCATGAGGGCCATGGCGCCGCCGGCGGGGTCATCTCCGGATTCGCCAGCCTCGTCATGTCCGGGGACTTCGTGATCGGTCTCATCGTCTTCCTCATCCTGATCACGGTGAACTTCATCGTCATCACCAAGGGTGCCACGCGTATCGCCGAAGTCGGCGCCCGCTTCACCCTCGATGCGATCCCCGGCAAGCAGATGTCGATCGATGCCGACCTCTCGGCCGGCCTGATCGACGAGAAGGAAGCGCACCGCCGCCGCCGCGAGCTGGAGGAGGAGAGCTCCTTCTTCGGCGCCATGGACGGTGCATCCAAGTTCGTGCGCGGCGATGCGATCGCCGGCCTGATTATTACCGCGATCAACGTCTTCGGCGGCATCATCATCGGCTACCTGCGCCACGACATGGAGATCGGCGAAGCGGCCGACGTGTTCGTCAAGCTTTCCGTCGGCGACGGTCTCGTCTCCCAGATCCCGGCACTGATCGTCTCGCTCGCCGCCGGCCTGCTCGTCTCGCGCGGCGGCACCGCCGGTTCCACCGACCAGGCGGTCGTCGGCCAGCTCAGCGGTTATCCCCGGGCGCTGATGGTCGCCTCCGGGCTGATCGTCCTGCTCTCCGTCACGCCCGGCCTGCCTTTCCTTCCCTTTGCGGCGCTTGGCGGCGGCATGGCTTTCCTCAGCTGGTTCATTCCGAAGCAGATCGAGGCCGAGAAGGCGGCAAAACGGGACGAGGAGGCGGCGAAGGCGCAGCAGAGCAAGGAAAGCGACAAGGATTCGGTCAAATCAGTGCTGAAGACCGCGGAGATCGAGCTGCTGCTCGGCAAGCAGGTCTCCACCAGGCTGCTGGGCGCGCATCAGGAGCTTGCCTTCCGCGTCGGCAAGATGCGCCGGAAGTTCGCCCTCCAATACGGCCTCGTCGTTCCGGAGATCAAGGTCTCCGACGACATCACCATTCCCGACAAGGCCTATCATGTCCGCATCCACGGCACCACGATCGCCTCCAACACGGTCCGCGTGGGCGAAGTGCTGGTGGTTACCGGCGGCGGACGGCGGCCGAGCGTGCCCGGCGACGACATCCGGGAACCGGCTTTCGGCATGCCGGCGGTGTCGATCCTCGAGACGTTCACGGAAGACCTGAAGCGCGAGGGCTTCCACCCGATCGACAACGTGTCGGTGGTGCTGACGCATTTGAGCGAAGTGATCCGCAACAACCTGCCGCAGCTTCTCTCCTACAAGGACGTGAAGGTGCTGATCGAACGGCTCGACCCGGAATACCGCAAGCTCGCGGACGAGATCTGTACCTCGCACATGTCCTATTCCGGCCTGCAGGCGGTGTTGAAACTGCTGCTCGCCGAACGCGTCTCGATCCGCAATCTGCATCTGATTCTCGAAGCCGTGGCGGAGCTGGCCCCGCACGTGCGCAAGACCGAGCAGATCGTCGAACATGTGCGGGTGCGCATGTCGCAGCAGCTCTGCGGCGACCTCGCCGACAACGGCGTGCTGCGCGTGCTGAGGCTCGGCAACAAGTGGGACATGGTCTTCCACCAGGCGCTGAAGCGCGACGCCAAGGGTGAGATCGTCGAGTTCGATATCGATCCGCGCCATCTCGAGGAATTCAGCGAGCAGGCGACGAAGGTAATCCGTGAACATCTCGATCGCGGCATGCCCTTCGTACTGGTAAGTTCGCCCGAATCCCGGTCTTATGTGCGCATGATCATCGAACGCCTCTTCGCCACATTGCCCGTGCTCTCGCATGTCGAGCTCGCCAAGGGACTCGAGATCAAGATCATCGGCTCGATTTCATGATCACCGACCCCGAGGGCACGGTCCTGGCGCTGTTTGCGGCCTTCTGCCGGATCGGAGGCTGCGTCATGATCATGCCGGGCTTCTCGACGGCGCGCGTCCCCATGCAGATCAGGCTGTTCATCGCGGTGGCGCTCTCCATGGCCATCCTGCCGATCATGTGGACGGATATCTATCCACAGGTGACGGGCAAAGGTCACAATTATCTCTATCTCGTCGCGACCGAGACCGCCATCGGCGCCGTGATCGGGCTCGTCGCGCGCTACTATGTGCTCGGGCTGCAGTTTGCCGGCACCGCAATGACCATGCTGATGGGGTTCAGCCCGCCGCCGACGGCGGATGTGCTGGAGGATACGGCAGAAAACCAGCTCACCAGCATGATCGGTTTTGCCGGGCTGATGATTCTCTTCATGTTGGATTTCCACCATGTGATTTTCGAGGCGATCGCGCAGTCCTATCGGGTTATGCCGATCGGCGCCGCCTTCGACCCGCAGGGCACGCTGATCACGCTCACCAATTCGCTCGGTCAGACCTTCATGATCATGCTCCGGCTCGCCAGCCCCTTCGTGATCTACGGCCTGCTGTTCAACGTGGCGATCGGCATGGTCAACAAGCTGGCGCCGCAGATCCCGGTCTATTTCATTTCCCAGCCCTACCTCATCATGGGCGGCCTGTTCCTTCTCTATCTCGGCATCGCCGCGATGCTGCGTCTGTTCGCCGACGGCTTCGCGCCCGTCATGCAGGGTGGCTAGCTCGATGAAGGCGCGGTCGGAAAAGCTGAAACGCCTGGTCGCCGTCCAGCGGCATCTGGAGCGGATGGCCGAAAGCGAAGTGGCCGAGACCGCCCGGCAGCGGACCGAACTTGCCGGAACGATCGACGTCGTGGTCGACGCCATGGGGTCGGCCCATCCGATGCATCGCGTGTTTTCAGGTCACTATGCCTCCCAACTCGGACGCCTCGTGCAGAAGGACCAGATGCTGCTCGGAATCCAGCAGGTGCATGAAGCCCGCATGATGAAGGAACGCGCCAAGGGCGACCGGCTCGAGGAACACATGAAGGACGCCCGGCTGTCGGAGGACCGCGAGGCCGCCGACAATTCGATCCTCGACCTGATCGACCAGCACGTCTCGGGCGGCGCCAGCCTCCGGTAAGGTTGACGGGTGATAATGCTTCAACCGGAGAGCCAGCAAGGGTGGCTTTCCGCTTCACGAACATCGCGTTGCCCGGCAAACGAGATGCCGGCTTCGGCTTTGAGAGGATCTGACATGGCTATTTCTCCGCCCAGCGATCTGGTGATGGACGTCGTCCGCGCGGCCGATCCGGCTGAGGTCCAGGAGGCGCAGGCGCGGCTCAAGGCGAATCGCGCCGCTTTCCAGGCGACCAGCCTCGCAGAAAACGGCGATGGCTTCGCGGCGCACGTTTCTTCGGTGCTTAATTCTTCCGAAGGATCGAGCGGGCTTGGAGACATCAGCAATCGCGCCGAAGCGAAGAAGATCCCGGAGACCTATCGGAAATTCGAGGCGATGGTCCTGCAGAATTTCGTGAAATCCATGCTTCCGAGCGAAAGCGAGAACGTCTTCGGCAAGGGCACCTCCGGCGACATCTGGAAGAGCATGATGGCCGAGCAGATCGGCGACGTGCTCGCCAAGGGCGGCGGGATCGGCATCGCCGATCAGATGGTAGGCGACGGTGCGACCGATCGGGTGAACGCCTCGCTCGACGGCGACAGCCGGAACCTCGCCGCTGGCATGGTCCAGGAATATGAGCGCAAGGCGCTCTCGTCCTTCCTGCCCAACGACGAAAAGAAGAAGCAGGCCTGATGCCGTCGCCCGGACCGCGAAGCGGCCTGGCGAAATACATTCATACCAATGGAAACAAGCGGGCGAAAGAATGCCTGGGCATCGTTCCGCCCGCGCCCTGCGATAGTGCATATGGGAGTTGATTATGGAAGCTGTGGCATCCAACGACCTGCGGATCCAAAATGTTCTCGGCCGACTGGAGATGATCATCGACAATGAGAACAGCCGTATCGGTGCGGACCCCGAATTCGACCTCAAGACCTCGAACGCCCACAAGAGCCGGTGCCTCTACGAGTTGACCATGCTTCATCGCGACGCCGGACCCGGCGAGATCTCGCCGGCCTTCGCCGCGCAGACGCGCCATCTCAGGAGCAAGCTGCAGGTCAACGCGCAAAAGGTGGCGGCGCACCTGGAAGCGGTCCGCTCCGTCGTCGACCTCCTCAAGACCGCCGCCCAGGACGCGGATGCGGACGGCATCTATACCGAAGCACAATTCCGCTACAGCGATTTCTGATGTTGAAGCTTGTCCTTACCGGGGTCTGGGTCTGCGCCGTCACGCTCGGGTCGGTTTATTTTTCGATGCAGCACGCCTCGGCGCCGGTGGTTTCGGATGCGGAGGCGGACCGGCGCGCGTCGCAGGAATATGTCCCCGGTGAGATGATAACGATCCCGTCCATCAAGGACGGTGCGGTGCAGGGTTACTTCCTTGCGAAGCTCTCCTTCTCGGCATCGCGGGAAGGTATCGCCAAGCTGCATGCGCCTCTGCGCCAGCTCGTCACCGACGAGCTCTACGACATGCTGGTGGGCTCGAAGTTCATCGATGTCGCCGATACCGCTACGTTCGATCTGCCCGGCTTCAAGGTTGCGGTCAAGGATGGCCTCAACAGGAAGCTCGGAAGCGAGGTCATTTCGGAAGTTCTGGTCGAGCAGCTTGAATATCTGACCAAAGAGGACGTGGAACGCGTCGCCAACAGCCAGAACCGCCCGTATCAGAAGCCGGTGCCGATCCTCGACAGGAACGGCCAGGCGGCTTCCGACCGACTTCCGGAGAGCGCGGTGCAGGCGACCAGCGCGCACTGACGCCGATAGTGCGGCGCGCCTTGCCGGCGCAGCGTCAGTCCCTGTCGCGATTACCGTCCCGCGTATCGGCCGCGTCGATCCAGGCGGTCAGCCGGCCGATCGCGACGTGGAGAGGATAGAGGCTGGCCGCGGCAAGGCCGGTCTCTCTCCAGAGCCTGAGGCCTACCGGCAGCGATGAGGCCAGCAGCCATAGGGACCTGCAGAGGGTTTTCAATCGCCCGGAGAAAGTCGCATCGCGCTGGTGCTCCATCAGCGTCGAGATCGCACCTTTCTCGAGACTGCGGGCACGCGTCCAGGAAGCCGTCGTGTGATGCGCCGGAACCGACTCCGCCACCCAGGCATCCGCAGCCCAGGCGAAGGAGAAGCCTTTCGCCCTGCACCGGTCGAAAAAATCCGCGTCGCCGATGCCGACGATATTGAGCGCCGGATCCAGGAACGGCTGCGGCATGCCGTCGAGCACCCGTCGCGTGATCAGGACGTTGCCTGCGGAATAGAGGACGGGTACGGGCCCGCTCCCGTGGTAGGGAGGTGCGAAGACGGGGTGCCGCTTCCACGTCTGCTCCTGGGGATGCCCCAGGACGGGAAGCTGCGGACCGCCGACAATGTCCGCATCATGGGCTTCCTGCACCGCCATCAGACCATCGAGCCATTCGGGAGCGGCTATCTCGTCATCATAGATGAGAGCCACGAAGCCGAGGCTCGGAAAGAGCTCGAGAGCGGCTGTCAGTCCGGCATTGCAGGCATGGGCATATCCGCGGCGGCGTGCCACGACGACGGCGGAATCGAAAGAATGGCCGCTTAGAAAGTCTTTTGCCGACCGCGCGCCGGCAAATCCGTCCGCGTCGTTTTCGACGACAATGGTCGCGAGGGGGACATCGGGCCTTTGCGAGACGATGGTCTTCAGCGTCTTGACGAGATGATCCGGACGCCGGAACGTCGGCACGATCACGACGAACTCGATATCCGACGCGTCTTCCAGCTTCGTCTGAAAATGAATGAAACTGTCCTGGCCGTCCGACGTCATCGTCAAAGCCCGCGCCGATTCGATGCAATGAGTACAGCAAATCTTCCTAAACAGAGGTTGAATCCAAAACGGCCTTTCGAATGAGGATTTTACGCCCGGTCTCGGCAATGCAAAAGCCGGAATCGTGGATGCGCCACCCAGGATCCGGGGCTGTCTCTCATCGTGCAAGGAAATTGCCGCACCGAAGCGGATGGCGCTTCCATACGCGCGGGGCACTTGCAATTATGCGTTTGGAACAGCATAGGGCGCATGCAGGCAATCGCCGGATGCGGCTTGATCTAGAGTGTGCCGCGTTCGGGACTAATCGGGAGATACGCCGTGACGACTGTGATTGATGGCAAGGACGTTGCTGCTTCGGTCATCGAAACCGTGAAATCCGCCACGAGCGCACTGGAAAGCGAAACCGGCGTGCGCGCGGGTCTCGCGGTCGTCATCGTCGGGGACGATCCCGCGAGCCACACTTACGTGTCGGCGAAGAGCAGGATGGCGAAGGAATGCGGCTTCCTGTCGGTTCAGCATACGCTGCCGGAGGAGACGTCGCAGGAGGAACTCGCGGCGCTGGTCGCCGAGCTCAATGCGGATCCGTCCATCCACGGCATTCTCGTGCAGCTGCCTTTGCCGAAACACCTCCGCTCGGAACCGATCATCCAGTCGATCCTTCCGGAAAAGGACGTAGACGGACTGCATGTCGTCAATGCCGGCAAGCTGGCGACCGGCGATCTCGAAGGCGGGCTCGTCTCCTGCACGCCGGCCGGCGCCATGGTCTTCGTGCGCCGGACTTACGGCGATGATCTTTCCGGGCTCGACGCCGTCGTCATCGGCCGCTCCAACCTCTTCGGCAAGCCCATGTCCGCCCTGCTTCTCGCGGCCAATGCAACGGTCACGACGGCGCATTCGCGCACCAAGGATCTCGCGGCCGTTTGCCGCAAGGCGGACATCCTGGTGGCCGCGGTCGGGCGCCCCGAGATGGTCAAGGCGGACTGGGTGAAGCCCGGTGCCATGGTGGTCGACGTCGGCATCAACCGCGTCCCGGCGCCAGAACGCGGCGAGGGCAGGACGAAGCTCGTCGGCGATGTCGCCTTCGAGGAGTGTGCGAAGGTCGCAGGCGTAATCACGCCGGTCCCGGGAGGCGTCGGGCCGATGACGATCGCGATGCTGATGGCGAACACGATCATCGCCGCCTGCCGCATGGCCGGCCGCAAGCCTCCGAAATTCTGACTGCCGCTTGGGACTAGACAGTCCATCCCCAACCCCTCCCACCTGTGGGGAGGGGTTGGGGAGGGGGTGAAGCGGCGTAACGATCGCGGCTCTACGTGTTCGGTGCAGGCCCCGTCGAGGCGCGCACGATCAGTTCGGCGCGCCAAAGCTCCTGCTCGGGATAGTCTGCCTGATTGAGTATGCCGCCGATCAGCCGTTTGGCGATGCGTGCACCGGCTGCGCGAAGCGAGGAGCGCGTCGTCGTCAGTGGTATGCTGAAGTTCTCGGGCTTCAGCATCGGCAGGACGTCGTCATGGGCGATGAGCGAGATGTCGGTGCCGATAGTGAGTCCGGCCTGGTTGATCGCGCGCACCGCGCCGAGCGCCAGCACGGTACTGGAACAAAGGACGGCGGTCGGCGGGTTCGGCCGTTTGAGGAAACGCTGCATGCTCCGATAGCCATGCTCGTCGGTCATCGCAGAGTGATGGACGAGCGCATCGTCGAGGTTGAGGCCCTTTTCCGCAAGCGCGCGCACCAGCCCCTTCTTCCGGCGGATGGAGAAGGTGAGGTGTTCCGGCCCGTTGATCAGGGCGATGCGGCTGTGGCCGAGTTGGATGAGAAGCCTGGCGGCGTCGTAGAAGGCGCCGGTATTGTCCACGTCGAGGAAGGGATAGTCCCGGGGACCGCCGATGGAGCGGCCATGCACCACGAAGGGAATGGAAAGAGCCTTCAGCATCTCGATGCGGGGATCGTTTGCGCGCATATAGGCGGTGAAGACAGCGTCGACATTGCCGCTCGCCGCAAGCCGGCGGAATGTCGCCTCCTCGTCTTCGGGCGCACTGGGGTTCAGCACGAAGTGGAAATCGTGCTCGACCGCTTCCTCCGCCAGCCCCGCCAGGAATTCACCGAAATGGATGTCCGAATCGATTCCCGATGCGATCGGCATGACGAGCCCGATCGAATAGGCTTTTCCGGTCGCGAGGCGCTGTGCGGCGCGGTTGGGCCTGTAACCCGTCTCGCGCACCGCCTCCAGCACCCGCGCCCGCGTTTCCGCATTGACCTCCGGATAGCCGTTCAGCGCCCGGCTGACCGTGGTCTGGGACAGACCGAGCAGTTCCGCCAATTGCTTGAGATTGACCGGCATGGCGAGAATCCCTTCCAAAGCGCTTTGAATATCTTTTTCATTTTTCTTGCTTCGGCAAGCACCTCTGATGTCCTGTATCATCGGGATCGGGTTCAAAAAAGCGAAAAACCAGCATCTTGCGCCGCAAAACGTTGCCGCAGAGCAAAAATCCCGCACGATTCCGGACGAGAAGGAAAGCTCTTGACTCTTTCTCTGCAGCGATGGAGTGTTAGCGAGCTCAAAGCGCTTTGAATGCTTCTCCTAGGCGGAGCCATGAATTCGCGCTTTGACATTCGCCCGAGGCGTCCGCCCGGGCTTCTTTTTGGGGAGGACAAGAGGTGAAGAGATCGTTGCTGATCGGCGTGGCCGCATTCGCATTGCTTGCAGGGCTTGCAGGGACTGCGGGCGCCGCCGACCTGAAGTTCAAGCCGGGAGAGGATTCCAGGTTCAACTGGGCGAGCCTGGAGGAGTTCAAGAAAGGTCACGACCTCAAGGGTCAGACGCTCACGATCTTCGGCCCCTGGCGCGGCGAGGACGAGGCTCTGTTCAAGAGCGTCTATGCCTATTTCGTCGAGGCGACCGGCGTGGAGCTCAAATATTCCTCCTCGGAAAACTACGAGCAGCAGATCGTCATCGATACGCAGGCGGGAAGCCCGCCCGATGTCGCAATCCTGCCGCAGCCGGGTCTCATCGCCGATCTGGCCGTCAAGGGCCTTCTGACGCCGCTCGGCGACGACACCAAGCAATGGCTCCTCGACAATTATGCTGCAGGCCAGTCCTGGGTCGACCTCTCCACCTATAACGGCAAGGACGGAACGCCGGCGCTTTACGCCTTCCCGTACAAGATCGACGTCAAGTCTCTGGTCTGGTACGTGCCGGAGAACTTCGAGGATGCCGGCTACGAAGTCCCGAAGACCATGGAAGAACTGAAAGCGCTGACGGAGAAGATCGCGGAAGACGGCGAAAAGCCGTGGTGCATAGGTCTCGGTTCGGGCGGCGCGACGGGCTGGCCGGCGACCGACTGGGTCGAGGACCTGATGCTGCGGACCCAGCCCGCCGAGACCTACGACAAATGGGTGAAGAACGAGATACCGTTCACGGATGCGTCGGTCACGGGTGCGTTGGAGGAGTTCGGCTGGTTCGCGCGCAATGACGCCTTCGTCGACGGCGGTGCAGCGGCGGTGGCGTCGACCGACTTCCGGGACAGCCCGAAAGGCCTCTTCAGTTCTCCGCCGAAGTGCTACCTGCACCATCAGGCCTCGTTCATTCCGTCCTTCTTCCCGGAAGGCAAGGTCGTCGGAGAGGATGCCGACTTCTTCTACATGCCGCCCTATGAAAGCAAAAAGGAGCTCGGCAATCCGGTGCTCGGCGCAGGCACCCTTGCGATGATCACCAAGGACACGCCGGCGGCACGCGCCTTCATCGAGTTCCTGAAGACCCCGATCGCGCACGAGGTCTGGATGGCGCAGACGAGCTTCCTCACGCCTTACAAGAGCGTCAATGTCGACGTCTACGGAAATCCGCCGCTGAAGAAACAGGGTGAAATCCTGCTGAACGCCACGACGTTCCGCTTCGACGGCTCCGACCTGATGCCCGGCAAGATCGGGGCCGGCGCCTTCTGGACCGGCATGGTCGACTTCGTCGGAGGCAAGTCCTCGGCCGACGTCGCGGCCGGCGTACAGAAGGCATGGGACTCCATCAAGTAAGATCCGGTCAGCCGGACGGTGGGGGCATCGTCTGCCTGTTCCTCATTCGGCGGTCCTCCGGCTGGAGGGCCGCCCGATAACAACGGCAGCGGCCGTTATGCAAAGCGCCTGCAGACGCCTGCGAAGGCGCGAGACGGGAGGAATGTGTCATGGAGCAGTTGATTGCTGCCATTCTGACGATGGTGGCCGGCGTTCTGGTCTGCGCAGCCTATTTCTGGAGCACGAATCTCGTTCTCGACTGGATCTTCCCATCCAAGGGCAAGTTCGGTGCCGTCGCCTCGCGCAACCTGCGTATCGCCAACAGCATTCGTCCCTGGCTGTTTCTCGCCCCGGCACTGCTGGCGCTGACGCTCTACCTCGTCTACCCCGTCGTCCAATCGGTCTGGCTGAGCCTTCATGGGCGGGGAGGCCAGAACTTCGTCGGCCTGAGCAACTATTCCTGGATGATCAATGACGGCGAATTCCGCCAGTCGATCTTCAACAATTTCCTCTGGCTTCTCGTCGTGCCGGCGCTTTCGACCTTCTTCGGCCTGATCATTGCGGCACTGACCGACCGCATCTGGTGGGGCAATATCGCCAAGACGCTGATCTTCATGCCGATGGCGATTTCCTTCGTCGGCGCAGCCGTCATCTGGAAATTCATCTATGACTACCGCGCCGCAGGCTCCGAACAGATCGGTCTCCTGAACGCCATCGTCGTCGCGCTTGGCGGCGAGCCGCAGGCCTGGATCACGCTGCCCTTCTGGAACAACTTCTTCCTGATGGTCATCCTCATCTGGATCCAGACCGGCTTTGCCATGGTCATCCTTTCGGCGGCGCTGCGCGGCATTCCGGAGGAGACGATCGAGGCGGCCGTCATCGACGGCGCCAATGGCTGGCAGATCTTCTTCAAGATCATGGTGCCGCAGATCTGGGGCACGATCGCCGTCGTGTGGACGACCATCACCATCCTGGTCCTCAAGGTTTTCGATATCGTGCTCGCGATGACGAACGGGCAATGGCAGAGCCAGGTGCTTGCCAACCTCATGTTCGACTGGATGTTCCGCGGCGGCGGCGACTTCGGCCGGGGCGCGGCAATCGCGGTGGTCATCATGATCCTGGTCGTCCCGATCATGATCTGGAACATCCGCAACGCGACCAGGGAATCCGGGGGGCACTGAAATGAATCCGTCGAGGCGTTCTCCACTCACCTGGGCCGTGCATCTTTCCGTCCTGCTTCTGGTCCTGCTCTGGACCCTGCCGACGGCCGGCCTTTTGATTTCCTCCTTGCGCGACAAGGACCAGCTCGCCGTTTCCGGCTGGTGGACGGCTCTTTCCAGCTCGTCGCGCAACGCCGTCGCCCGCGCGCCCTCGGCCGAGAACCAGGTCGAGCGCGACGGCAAGTTCGTGATTTCCGGGAACCTGCTGGAGAGCCGGGGCGAGGTTTCCGCCTTCGGATTTTCCAGCCGCGAACCCACCAAATTCAAACCCGGCGAAACGGCCGAGCTCAACGACGGCGAAAGGCTGACGGTGCAGGCAGACGGCAGTTTCGAGATCGTTTCGGATCAGCGGATGGAGGGCTCGCGCGGCCAGCGGATCTTCTTTACGGCCACCACGCCACCGCGCTTCACGCTCGACAATTATGCCGAGGTCCTGAGTGCTGCGGGCATCGGCAGATCCTTCCTGAATTCGCTGACCGTCGCCGTACCGTCAACCGTCATTCCCATTCTGATCGCGGCCTTCGCCGCCTACGCGCTCGCCTGGATGCCCTTTCCCGGCCGCGCGATCCTGCTCGCCGTGGTCGTCGGTCTTCTCGTCGTGCCGCTGCAGATGTCGCTCATTCCGCTCCTGCAGCTTTATAACGGCGTCGGCGCCTTCTTCGGCGTGTCCGCCAAGACCTATATGGGCATCTGGCTCGCCCATACCGGCTTCGGCCTGCCGCTCGCCATCTATCTCCTGCGCAACTACATGGCCGGCCTGCCGCGCGAGATCATGGAATCGGCGCGCGTCGACGGCGCCAGCGATTTCGATATTTTCGTCAAGATCATTCTGCCTCTGTCGTTTCCGGCGCTCGCCTCCTTTGCCATCTTCCAGTTTCTCTGGACCTGGAACGACCTTCTCGTCGCCATCGTCTTCCTCGGCGCGGGGGACGACAAGCTGGTGCTGACCGGGCGTCTGGTCAATCTCCTCGGCTCGCGCGGCGGCAATTGGGAAATTCTCACCGCCTCCGCCTTCATCACTATCGTCGTTCCGCTGATCGTCTTCTTCGCCCTGCAACGCTACCTGGTGCGCGGCCTGCTGGCTGGGTCGGTCAAGGGCGGCTGATCGATTTCAGACAAGGAATCCTGAACAGCATGACAATGAACGAAACGACGAGCTCACTCCTCGAGCCCGACAGGGATTGGTGGCGCGGCGCGGTGATCTATCAGATCTATCCGCGCTCCTTTCAGGACACCAATGGCGACGGCATCGGCGATCTGCAGGGGATCACCGCCCGTCTGCCCCACATTGCGGGGCTCGGCGCGGACGCGATCTGGGTTTCGCCCTTCTTCACGTCGCCGATGCGGGACTTCGGTTACGACGTCTCGAACTATGTCGATGTCGATCCTATCTTCGGGACGCTCGAAGACTTCGATGCGCTGATCGCCGAGGCCCACCGGCTCGGCCTCCGGGTGATGATCGACCTGGTGCTGTCACATACCTCCGACCAGCATCCCTGGTTCGTCGAAAGCCGCTCCAGCCGCAGCAATGCGAAAGCGGACTGGTATGTCTGGGCGGATTCGAAGCCGGACGGCACGCCGCCCAACAATTGGCTGTCGATTTTCGGCGGTTCCGCCTGGCAGTGGGATCCGACCCGCCTGCAATATTATCTGCACAACTTTCTCACCTCGCAGCCCGACCTCAATCTGCATAACGCGGAGGTTCAGGAGGCCCTGCTTGCCGTCGAGCGCTTCTGGCTGGAGCGCGGCGTCGACGGTTTCCGGCTCGACACCATCAACTTCTATTTCCATGACCGCGAACTGCGCGACAACCCCGCGCTCGTTCCGGAGCGCCGGAACGCCTCGACTGCGCCGGCGGTCAATCCCTATAACTATCAGGAGCATATCTACGACAAGAACCGGCCGGAGAACCTGGAGTTCCTGAAGCGCTTCCGCGCGGTGATGGACGAGTTCCCGGCGATCGCCGCCGTCGGCGAGGTCGGCGACAGCCAGCGCGGCCTCGAAATCGCAGGCGAATACACCTCGGGCGGCGACAAGGTGCACATGTGCTACGCCTTCGAGTTTTTGGCGCCCGATCGGCTGACGCCGCAGCGCGTGGCCGAGGTTCTGCGCGACTTCCAGAGGGCCGCCCCTGAGGGCTGGGCCTGCTGGGCCTTCTCGAACCATGATGTGGTCCGCCACGTCAGCCGCTGGGCCGATGGCGTTACCGATCATAACGCGCATGCGAAGTTGCTCGCCAGCCTGTTGATGTCGCTGCGCGGTACCGTCTGCATCTATCAGGGCGAGGAACTTGCGCTCGCCGAGGCGGAGCTCGCCTATGAGGATCTCCGGGATCCCTATGGCATTCAGTTCTGGCCCGACTTCAAGGGCCGGGACGGCTGCCGCACGCCGATGGTATGGGAGAGCCTGCCCGATGGCGGCTTCAGCAGCGCGAGGCCGTGGCTGCCGATTTCCGAGAGCCACATTCCGCGGGCGGTTGCCGTGCAGGAGGGCGACCCGGCCTCGGTGCTGCATCACTACCGCCGCTTTCTCGCCTTCAGAAAGGCGCATCCGGCCTTGGCCAAGGGCGAGATCGAATTCGTCGAGACCAGGGGCTCCTTGCTCGGCTTCCTGCGCAGCCATGGCAATGAGAGAATCTTTTGCCTGTTCAACATGAGCGACGAAGCTGCGACGAAGGAACTGCCGATGAAGCGGCTGGAGCCGCTCGAGGGCCACGGCTTCGTCACGGGGATACTGGATCACGAGGTCAAGCTGCCGGCCAGGGGCGCGTTTTTCGCGCGCCTGGCCTGAGAACCGAGGGAGGGTGCCATGACAGGCCTGCTGCTGAAAGATATCCGCAAGTCCTACGGGGCCGTCGACGTAATTCACGGCATCGATCTCGACATCAAGGTAGGCGAGTTCGTCGTCTTCGTCGGACCGTCCGGATGCGGGAAGTCCACGCTTCTGCGCATGATCGCCGGGCTCGAGGAAATAACCGGCGGCGACATGTTCATCGACGGCGAGCGGGTCAACGACGTGCCGCCTTCCAAGCGCGGCATCGCCATGGTGTTCCAGTCCTATGCGCTCTATCCGCATATGACCGTTTACGACAACATGGCCTTCGGCATGCGGATCGCCAGGGAATCGAAGGAGGAGATCGACCGCCGTGTGCGTGGAGCCGCGGACATGCTTCAGCTCACCCCATATCTCGACCGGCTTCCGAAGGCGCTTTCCGGCGGCCAGCGGCAGCGCGTGGCGATCGGCCGGGCGATCTGCCGCAATCCCAAGGTCTTCCTTTTCGACGAGCCGCTCTCAAACCTCGACGCCGCGCTGCGGGTGGCGACCCGCATCGAGATCGCCAAGCTCAGCGAGCGGCTGTCGGACACCACCATGATCTACGTCACCCATGACCAGGTGGAGGCGATGACGCTGGCCGACCGGATCGTGGTTCTCTCCGCCGGTCACATCGAGCAGGTCGGGGCGCCCCTCGAACTCTACGAGCGGCCGGCAAATCTCTTCGTTGCGCGCTTCATCGGCTCCCCGGCCATGAACGTCATCCCGGCGACGATCACCGCGACCGGCCAACAGACCGCCGTCACGCTCGCGGGCGGAAAATCGGTGACGCTCGACATTCCGACGAATGCCTCCGAAAACGGCAAGACGGCAAGCTTCGGCGTGCGCCCGGAAGACCTGCAGGTGACCGAGACCGACGATTTCCTGTTCGAGGGCACGGTCTCGATCGTCGAGGCGCTGGGCGAGGTGACCTTGCTTTACATCGAAGGACTGGTCGAAAACGAGCCGATCATCGCCAAGATGCCGGGGATCGCCCGCGTCGGCCGCGGCGACAAGGTGCGGTTCACGGCCGACAAGGCGAAGCTGCATCTCTTCGACACAAAAGGACAGAGCTATCGGGCGTAGTTCGGCTGCAGGGCCGGGGGCATTTTCGGCCTGCAGCCCTGAACCCTCTGTTAAATTTCATGGGTTAGCGTCGTCGCAGTGAAATGCGAAAAGGCGAGTTCGATGAGCAGTGCAGCCCCCGTGATCAACCGGCACTTTCTCAACAAGGAAGAGTCATTCATGTACGATCGGGAGGCGAATTTCCCGATGGAAGACACGCGGAACGAGGCGCGGATCGAATTCACCGAAAAGGGTATGCAGAATCTCTCGTCGCGCCGCTGCGAGATCATCAAGCTCTCCAGGAGCAGCGCCCTGATCGGCATTCTGACCCAGTTCCAGCTGCCGCAGAATTTCTATCTCGACATACCGAGCGCCCGCATCCCCCTGATCGGCTGCCTCCTGAGGCGGGTGCATGCCAACAACATCATCGAGGCGCGGTTCCTGCGGCTCCTGAGCGAGCGGGACCTCAACCGGATCTTCGTCTACAGCACCCATCCGAACCATCGGAACCGCACGCTCGACATCTATCGCTGAGAATGACGCGGCCCTCCGGTCCCAAGGGGCAGGGGGAACCGGTGCGCGGATGGTCTCGGCAGGTTACTCGGCTGCAAAAAACCACTCGCGTCGCGCAAACATCAGGCCAACGGCGTAGATCGCGAATGCAAGGAGCGCTGTCGCCGGCGCAGACAGTTCAGAGTAGCCACCGCCCTCGGCGCGTTTCATTGCGTCACAGATTGACCATCCCCTCGCATATTCGCAAGCGAATGCTGTAGGAGCCGTACATCCCCCGGCTCCTCATTCCTGTGCTTGTCAGGAATCCAGTCAGACCAAGTCCTTGGGCTGAAAGAACGCTTCCTGCGCCGCAGACGCGGCGCTGCTGGATCCCTGTGACGAGCACAGGGATGAGGGTCGAGAGGTGCGGTCCCTCGGCGCGTCTCAAAAAGACGTAACTTTTCGTTGCGTGACGGGTTGACCATTCCCTCGCATATTCGCAAGTGAGGGTTGTAGCAACCGCTCATCCCGGTCCCTCATTCCTGTGCTTGTCACAGGAATCCAGCCAGACCAAGTCCTTGGGCTGGAAAGGCTCTTCCGCGCCGCAGACGCGGCGCTGCTGGATCCCTGTGACGAGCACAGGGATGAGGGGAGGAGACGTCGCAGTCCTCCAAAACGTTTCCTACAGCGCCGCGCGTCTTATGAGACGCGCATCGCCATACGGGCCGACAAAACCAACCAGAGCTTCAACGCCATTATCGATCTCGCAGAAGCCGTCATAAACTCGAAATGAATCGCAACGGGCCCTAATGAAACAGCACGCTTCCGCCGCGGTCGGCCGCGCCGGCGATCTGCCTGAACGGAGCGAAGAGCTCGCGGCCCATTCCGAATTCGTTGTCGGAGAGGTCGATATGCGCCGGCACGCGCGTTTTCAGCGCGATGTCCTCGACGAGCACCTCGACCTTGCCGTTGATCGCGTCGATGCGGACGATGTCGCCCTCCTGGATGCGTGCGATCGGGCCGCCTTCCTTCGCTTCCGGGGTCACATGGATCGCTGCCGGAACCTTGCCGGAGGCGCCCGACATGCGCCCGTCTGTGAGGATCGCGACTTTCTGGCCCCGATCCTGCAGGATGCCGAGCACCGTCGTCAGCTTATGCAGTTCCGGCATGCCGTTGGCCTTTGGCCCCTGAAAGCGCACGACGGCTACGAAATCGCCTTCGAGCCTTCCCGCCTTGAAGGCGGCGTTCAGTTCCGCCTGATCGTTGAAGATCTTGGCCGGAGCCTCGATGACGTGGCTCTCCGGCTTGACGGCGGAGATCTTGATGACCGCCTTGCCGATATTTCCGCTCAGCATCTTAAGGCCCCCGGAGTGCTGGAACGGGCGCTCGACGGTCGCGAGCACCTTCGGGTCGGCGCTCGTCTCCGGCGCAGGCTCGCGCTTGACGCTGCCGTTCTCGCCGAGCTTCACGTCGATCGCATAGGCGCTGAGCCCCTGCCCGTAGACGGTACGGACGTCGTCGTGCAGCAAGCCTTTCCTGAGGAGCTGGGCGATGAGGAAGCCCATGCCGCCTGCGGCGTGGAAATGGTTCACGTCGGCCAGCCCGTTCGGATAGACGCGCGCGAGCAGCGGCACGAGATCGGAAAGCTCCGAAATGTCCTGCCAGGTAAGCACGATCCCCGCGGCGCGGGCCATCGCGACGAGATGCATCGTGTGGTTCGTCGAGCCGCCGGTCGCATGCAGGCCGACGACGCCGTTGACGATCGACCGCTCGTCGATCATCTCACCGGCGGGCGTGAATTCGTTGCCGAGCGCGGTGATTGCAAGCGCCCGCTTCGTCGCTTCCCTGGTCAGCGCGTCGCGAAGCGGCGTGCCGGGATTGATGAAGGAGGCGCCGGGCAGGTGGAAGCCCATGATCTCCATCAGCATCTGGTTGGAATTGGCGGTGCCGTAGAAGGTGCAGGTGCCGGGGCCGTGATAGGACTTGGACTCCGCCTCCAGGAGCTCGTCGCGGCCGACCTTGCCTTCGGCGAAGAGTTGCCGAACCCTGGCCTTCTCGTCGTTCGGCAGGCCCGTGGTCATCGGTCCGGCGGGGATGAAGACCGCGGGCAGATGGCCGAAGGTGAGCGCCGCGATCGCGAGTCCGGGCACGATCTTGTCGCAGACGCCGAGATAGACGGCCGCGTCGAACATGTTGTGCGACAGGCCGATGCCGGCCGCCATGGCGATGACATCGCGCGAGAAGAGCGACAGCTCCATGCCGGGCTGCCCTTGGGTGACGCCGTCGCACATTGCCGGAACGCCGCCGGCGACCTGAGCGACGCCGCCCGCCTCGTGCGCGGCCTCCCGGATCAGTGCCGGATAGGTTTCGAACGGCTGATGCGCCGAAAGCATGTCGTTGTAAGAGGTGATGATGCCGAGGTTGGGGACGCGGTCGCCCGCAAGCGCCACCTTCTCGGCGGGGGAACAGACCGCAAATCCGTGCGCAAGATTGCCGCAGCCGAGAACGGTCCGGTGCGGTCCGTTCGTCGCAGCGCTGCGGACGCGATCGAGGTAGGGCTCGCGGTACGGCTTCGAGCGTTCGACGATGCGGGCGGTAATGGCGGCTATGCGGGAATCGGCGGACATGGACACATCCCTCTTCCGGAGTCTTGCGACTCCTTTCTTCATCGATCATCGGCTTTGAGCGCCACAGCGTGCGGGGAGCGTTGCGGCGCTTTCCGGGTCGCCTCAGGGCGCCCAGTATATCTGCAGCGGCGATGTGGCCCGCCGAAGCACGGCCCGGATGGGCATCTCTGCCTCGTCGCCGGGCGCCTGGGCCTGGGCAAGCACCTCTTTCTTGCCGCTGCCTTCGATATGCAGCACCAGATAGCCGGCATCCTGCAGGCTGGAGAAGGTGAAGGTGAGGCGGGGTTCGCCCGCCCCTTCCGCTTCCATGGTGATCACGCCGCGCGGCGTCGTGGGGTCGAGCGCCTCTTCAAGGCGCGTCCCCCCGGGAAAGAACGAGGCCGTATGCCCGTCCGTGCCCATGCCGAGCACCACGACATCGAAGGGTGCGCCGAGACTTGCCGTCCTGTCGCTCGCGATCGCCGCCGCCGCTTCCGCAGTCTCGGCCGCGTGATAGAGCGGAACGAAACGCGCCTGCGCAGCCCCGTCCTTGAGCAGGTTGTCGGCAACCAGGCGATGGTTGGAGCGCTCGTTTTCCGGTGGCACGAAACGCTCGTCGACGAGGGTGACCGTCACTTTCGACCAATCGAGCTCGCGACGCGACAGCGACCGGAAAAAGGCCTTCGGGGTCGAGCCACCCGATACCGCGAAGCTCGCCGTGCCTCTCGCAGCGATCGCGGCGGCGAGCCTTGCACCGACGTCGTCCGCGAGGGCCTCGGCCAATGCGGACGGATTTTCGAATATGTGCATGTTTGCGCTCATGATCGGCCCTAGATCGCATCGTTCCAAGTACGGCCGTCGCGCTCGATCAGCGCGATCGATTGGCTCGGACCCCAGGTTCCGGCGGTATAGCCTTGCACCTGCTGTCCGGTTGCTTCCCAGGCCTTGAGGATCGGGTCGATCCATTGCCAGGCCGCTTCCACTTCGTCGCGGCGCACGAACAGGGTCTGGTTGTTGCGGATGACGTCCAGCAGCAGGCGTTCATAGGCGTCCGCATTGCGAACCGCAAAGGCCTCGGCGAAGCTCATGTCCAGGGGCACGTTCCTCAGCCGCATGCCGCCCGGTCCGGGATCCTTGATCATCAGCGACTGCTTGACGCCTTCATTCGGCTGCAGGCGGATCATCAGCTGGTTGGCCGAAATGCGGCCGGCGCTCTGATCGAAGATCGAGTGCGGAATCTGCTTGAAGGTGATGACGATCTCCGACATGCGGCCCGCCATGCGCTTTCCGGTACGCAGATAGAAGGGCACGCCTGCCCAGCGCCAATTGCTTATCTCGGCCTTGATCGCGACGAAGGTTTCCGTGTTGGAAACGCCTCCTTCGAGCTCTTCGAGATAGCCCTTGACCGGGCCTCCGGACGATGCGCCCGCGCGGTACTGGCCCCGGACCGTCACCTGCTCGACATTGGAGGCGGTGATCGGCTTCAGCGCGCGAAGCACCTTGAGCTTCTCGTCGCGCACGGCCTCCGCGTCCATCGACGTCGGCGCCTCCATGGCGACGAAACAGAGGAGCTGGAGGATGTGGTTCTGCACCATGTCGCGCAGCGCGCCCGCCTTGTCGTAGTAACCTGCGCGATTCTCGAGCCCGACGGCTTCGGAAACGGTGATCTGAACGTGGTCGATGTGGGCGGAATTCCACAATGGCTCGTACAGTGCGTTGGCAAAGCGCAACGCCATCAGATTCTGCACCGTCTCCTTGCCGAGATAGTGGTCGATGCGGAAAATCTGCTCTTCGCGGAAGACCTTGCCGATCGTGTCGTTGAGCTCCGTCGCGGAAGCGAGGTCGCGGCCGATCGGCTTCTCGACGACGATGCGGGTGTTCCTTGTGATGAGCTTGTGATCGCGGATCTTTTCGGAAATATCGCTGAAGATCGCCGGTCCGACGGCGAGATAGAAGGCACGGGTACGGTCCTTGCCTTCTTCCAGGAGCTTCTTCAGATCGTCCCAGCCCTGCTCGGACTTGGCGTCGACGGAGACGTAGTAGAGACGTGAGGTGAATTTCTCGACTTCCGCCTCGTTGAACTCCCCGGCCTTCAGGTGTTCTTTCAGGGCGTCGCTCGCGAACTTGCGGTATTCGTCATGGGAAAGGCTCGCGCGCGAGGCGCCGATGATCCGCGTCGGTTCCGTGAACTGGCCTTCCATCTGACGGTGGTAGAGTGCCGGCAGCAGCTTGCGCTCGGCAAGATCGCCGGTGCCCCCGAACACCACATAGTCAAACGGTTCGACGGGAATGATCTGGCTGCTCATGGGATGTCTCGATCTCGTTGAGGTCTGGGCTGGTATAATCTAATCGATTTAAAATGGCTAGGGTGCACCGCAACAAAATGGCTGGCCGCACGGCTGCCGACACACCGTTCCTTATATCATCACCGCCCGGGGAACAGAAATATGCAGCATTTCAAGGACTTTGCGCCCACCGTCTGGAATCTCGGAGGGCCTTCCCTTTAGAACCGGTCGCGCAGTGAGTACCAGCTGAGCGCCAGAAACAGGAGTGCCGAGCGGAACCGCGTTCCGCCGGGGAAGGCCGGTATTTTGAGCTGCTTCAGCAGATCGAGTTCGGTGGACTTGCCGAGCGCGAGCTCGGCATAGAGTTTGCCGCAATAATTGGCGAGCATGACGCCATGGCCGGAGTAACCGCCGATCGTGGTGACTCCCGGCATGACCTCGCGGCAGAAGGGTTGGCGCGGCATGGTGATGCCGACCGAGCCGCCCCAGGCGTGAGTGATCTCCACATCGGCGAGATCCGGGTAGATTTCGCAGATCTGCCGGCGTATGTGCGCCGAAATGTCGCGCGGATTGTCGGCAGTGTAGGCCTCGCGCCCGCCGAAGAGCAGCCGCCCGTCTTTCGATTTTCGGAAATAGCGTACGACGAAGCGCGAATCGTCGACCGATTCGCCCCCCGGCAGAATCCCAGTATGGCCGTGCAGCACCGTCGTCGCGCCGATGAAGGAGCGGATCGGCATGACGTGGCTCGCGGTCACGGGCTCGAGATTGCCGATATAGCCGTTGCAGGCGATCAGCGCCCGGTCGGCCGTGATCGTGCCGCTCGTCGTCTCGATGACGACCGCGCCGCCCTTCTTCTCGATCTTGAGCGCCTTCGTTCCCTCGTAGAGATGGGCGCCGGCGAGCGCCGCCTGTCTGACGAGCCCCACAACCAGCTTCATCGGGTGGATGTGGCCGGTCCCGGTGTCGCGGATACCGAAGTGGTAATGGCTGGAGCCGAGCCGGCTCACGGTTTCCTCGCGATCCATGAAGGAAAGGTGCGGATAGCCGTAGCGCTCGGTCATCGCCTCGACGTGGTTGCGATAGTCCCTTTCGAGGCTTGCCTTGTGGCCGACCGAGAGCTGGCCCGGCATGAATTCGATGTCGATCGCGTGCTCTTCGGCAAATCCCAGGACATAGCGCTTGGCGTTCTCGGCCATATCGAAGAGCCGCTGCGCCCATTCGCGGCCGAGCACCTCCTCCGTTTCGTCGGCCCAGACACGTTGCCCGGTGCCGAACTGCCCGCCATTGCGGCCCGAGGCGCCGTCGCCGAAGCGGCAGGCGTCGATCAGGGTGACGTCCGTCCCGCTCCGGGCGAGATTGCAGGCGGCCTGCAGGCCGGTATAGCCGCCGCCGATAATGGCGACGTCGGCCTTGCGGGAGCCCGGCATGACCGGGAAGGCGGGCCGCTCGGGAGTCGTCGCCTCGTACCAGGAATATCCGGGCGAAATCGGGCTTTGCCAGGTCATGGAAACCTGTTCCGGATCAGACATTCAGGAGCAGGAACTCGCGTTCCCACGGGCTGATGACCTGCATGAAGGTTTCGAACTCGCCGCGCTTCACGCCGGCATAGATGGCGATGAACTCGGCGCTGAAGACCTCCGCCAGCGCGGGAGCCGATTCGAGCAGCGAAACCGCCTCGAGCAGCCCTCGCGGCAGTTCGATTTCGCCCTCATTGGCGGTGTGTTCAGTGGGCGGTGTCGCCTGCAGGCCCTCGATGATGCCGAGATAGCCGCAGCCGAGCGAGGCCGCGAGCGCCAGATAGGGGTTGGCATCCGAGCTCGGCAGGCGGTTCTCGATGCGCCGGGCGACCGGATCCGAGACAGGGATGCGGAACGCCGTGGTCCGGTTGTCATAGCCCCAGGCGGTGTTGACCGGCGCGGACATGTCCGGCGTGAGGCGCCGATAGGAATTCACATAGGGCGCCATCATCGACAACGTCCGAGGCACGTAAAGCTGCATGCCGCCTATGAAGGAAAAGAACGCCTGGGAGGGTGAGCCGTCGGGATTGGAGAAGATATTGCGGCCGGTCTCGATATCGATCACCGATTGGTGGATATGCATGGCGGAGCCGGGCTGGCCCTGCATGGGCTTCGCCATGAACGTCGCATAGATTCCGTGCTTCAGCGCAGCTTCGCGGATGGTCCGCTTGAAAAGGAAGACCTGGTCGGCAAGCTCGATCGGATCGCCGTGCCTGAGGTTGATCTCAAGCTGGGCCGGCCCCTCTTCGTGGATCAGCGTATCGATCTCGAGGCCTTGCTTTTCGGAGAAATGGTAGATGTCGTCGATGAGCTCGTCGAACTCGTTGATGCCGGCAATCGAATAGCCCTGGCCGCCGAGGATCGAGCGGCCGGACCGGCCCTTCGGCGGCCGCAGCGGATAGTCCGGATCGTCGTTCTGGGCGACGAGATAGAATTCGATCTCCGGTGCGACCACCGGTTTCCAGCCCTTCTGCCGGTAGAGCTCGATGACGCGCTTCAGCACGTTGCGCGGCGTATAGCTGATCTGCTCGCCCTGGGAGCCGACGATGTCGCAGATGACCTGGGCCGTCGGGTCGCTTTCCCACGGAACGATGGAAAGGGTGGACAGGTCCGGAACGAGCTTGATGTCGCTGTCGCGGGAATCATAGCGGAATTGCCCGGTCTCTTCCGGATATTCGCCGGAAATCGTGTGCCGGTAGATCGCCGAGGGCAAGGCGAGGGAGGTATTGGACGTGAACTTGGACGTCGGCATCATCTTGCCGCGCGCAACGCCCGCAAGGTCGGGCGTGATGCACTCGATATCTTCGATGCCGCGGATCTTGAGCCAGTCGACCGCTTCGGTCCAGGTCTTCACGCCACGGGCGGCATGCAGGGCGAGGGGTATTTTCGAACTCTTGCTGACCTTTGCTGTCTCTTGGGCAACACTTCTCTTGGAAGACATAAATCACCGGGTTTGGCTTCGGATAGCGCAATCATAGCCGCAGTTCGGCAATTAGCTAGATGCACGCGATTGACTTTCGCCCTGCTCACCGGAAAGGAGGATACGGAAACAGAAGGGAGCTTCCGTGGCGCAAATGCAGGACGTGGTGATCATCGGGGCGGGCGCCGCCGGCATGATGTGCGCCATCGAGGCGGGCAAGCGCGGGCGCCGGGTGCTCGTCATCGACCACGCCCGGGCGCCCGGCGAGAAGATCCGCATCTCCGGCGGCGGCCGCTGCAATTTCACCAATATCCATGCGTCCCCCAGGAACTTCCTGTCCGGCAACCCGCATTTCTGCAAGTCGGCGCTTGCCCGGTACCGGCCGCAGGATTTCGTCGCTTTGGTCGAGCGCCATGGCATCGACTGGCACGAGAAAACGCTCGGCCAGCTCTTCTGCGATCATTCGGCCAAGGACATCATCCGCATGCTGATGGCGGAGATGAGGGCGGCGGGAGTGCAACTGAGGCTCGAAACCAGCATCGGGGAGGTTGAGAGGACCGCCTCCGGATTCCGTGTGACGACCAGCGCCGGCGCGGTCGACGCCGCCTCGCTGGTCGTGGCAAGCGGCGGCAAGTCCATCCCGAAAATGGGAGCGACGGGTCTTGCCTATCGCATCGCGGAGCAGTTCGGCTTGCCAGTTGTCGAAACCCGCCCGGCACTGGTTCCCCTGACACTCGACCAGGCGCAGCTCACCAAGCTCGGCGTGCTTGCCGGCGTCGCGGCCGATGCCGAGGCGCGGTTCGGGAAGGCCGCCTTCCGCGAAGCTGTCCTCATCACCCATCGCGGCTTGAGCGGGCCGGCTATCCTGCAGATTTCATCCTATTGGCGTGAGGGTGAGGAGATCGTCCTCCGGCTGATGCCGGACATCGATATCGCCTCGATCCTCAAGGGAATGCGCCGGACGAACGGCCGCCAGGCAGTCCAGACGGCACTTGCCGACATCCTGCCGCGCCGGCTCGCGCAGTTCTTCTCGGACGAAGCGAAGCTGACGGGGCGCATGCTTGCCGACCTTTCCGACAAGGCGATCGACGCGCTTTCCAGCTCCATCCAGGCCTGGGCGGTGAAGCCGGCGGGATCGGAAGGCTACCGGACGGCCGAGGTCACGCTCGGCGGCGTCGATACGCGTGCGCTCGACTCCCGGACCATGCAGGCAAACGAGATCCCCGGCCTCTACTTCGTCGGCGAGTGTGTCGACGTGACCGGCTGGCTCGGAGGCTACAATTTCCAATGGGCCTGGGCGTCGGGCTTCGTCGCCGGTCAAGACGTGTAACCGTGCGGCAAAATTGGTGATTTGCTTCTTCAGCCATTCTTAAGGGAAATATAACGGAAATTACTGAACCTGTTTATCATGGCGCGACAGCCGCGAAGGCAGCGGAAGTCAACAAGCGGAAACCACATTGTTTCCATTTCGGGGACTTTCTTCAGCCGCAGGATGGATGCACCATGATCGTAACGGCAAAGGCAGACCGTCTTTGCCGGCAACTCGTAGTGCTGCAGCGACCTTTGCGCGCCCGAGACGCTCGGTGCTGCAGCGACAAGGACAAGAGGCCATGAACCAGCAACGCCGCCGTCCCCGTGCAATAGCCATAGCCCGCGCAGAGAAAAGCCGCGGGCAGAACGAATTGACGGCTTACCTCGCGACGCTCGCTCTGTTTGCCGTCACGGCCGTTGCTCTCTTTTCCTGGCTTTAAAGCGTCGCTTCCGACGAGCCCCGTCGATACGCCGGGGGACCGGTATTCCGTCCGCACGGGGCCAATTCCGCTTATGGAATTCTTAATCGTTTGAAACGATTATGGCGAGCAAATGAGCACCGCCAGGTCCTCGCCGCCAAGCCGGCTGCGCGGTCCCGCAATGACTGCTGGCGGGCTGGCGGCGTGCGCCGCATGACTTTCCGAAAAACATCAGCCTGTTTGCGCATCGGGTGGCGCCCGAGCGCCTTTGGTGCGTTCACCTGACGCGCCCCGGAGCGCTTCGAGCCATCGGGGAGGCGAACGCGCGCTGTAGCCAAGGTGTTTTCCATGCTCATCGACAGGATACTTGCCCGCTTCAAGATTCAGACGAAGGTTCTGTTCTTCATCCTGCCCTTCGTCGTCAGCATCTCGGCCGTCGGGATAACCGGACTCTATGCCTCCGGACTGCTGCAGGGCCGCATGGAGATTTCGAACAGCGTCCTCAAGACGCTGAGCGGCTTCAAGGACGTCTATGCCCAGATGAACAGCTTCCTGCAGCGGACGACCGACGAAAGTCGCCGGATGCTCAAGGATGCAATCGTCACGCAGAAGGAAGTTCTGGCCGAAACTGCGGCGCAGGTTGCGGGCGGAAACGGCCAAGACGAGCTGGCTGCCGCCATTGCCGCGACCAGCGACATCGAGACGCGCATCGACGGGCTCTGGACATTGCATGAAGGCGAGCAGAAGCTCCGGGCCGAGACGAGGGCCGGTCTGGAGCGCCTGGCGGCCGAACAGGCGAAGATCAACGACGAGGCGAACCGGCTGCAATACGCGGTGCGCAAGGACGAGAATGCGGCGAAGACGATGCTGCGCAACGCCGAAAAACTCATGCGTGCCAGCCGCTTCTATGCCGAATTCGCGACCGAGGTTAGCGGGGCGATAACGGTCGAGGAGAAGCTCAAGGTCGCAGAGGGCCACTACCCGGCCATAGGCCGCACGCAACGGGATATCTTCGTGCTTTTGCCGAAGGGCGAGAAATCTCTTGCCGAAACCGTCAATTCTGCTTCCGGGACGATCGGCGCCCTTATCAAGGCGCCGCCCGGCCCTGAAACGCTCGCCGGCCTTTCCAAATATGTCGACCGTTTCCGCACCGCCAGTTTCCGATTGGAGGCAGCTTCGGTCGGCAAGATGCGCGAGGCGACGCAGATATTCAGCGAGCTCGACGGCAAGATCGCGGGCACCGAGTCGGTGCTGACCGCGACACGCAGGCTCTCCACATCGCTTACGGACATCCAGATCGCCGCCGCGGCATTTCTCGGAACGACGAGCGAGGAAAGCCGCAAAAAACTCCTCGACAAGTTCCTTGCAGTCCAGTCCAACCTCACCACTCTGCGCGGCATCGCGAGCGGCATGACCTTCTTCGATCAGGCCGCCGGCGCACTTCTGCCGATCATCGAGGGGATGAAGAAGGATGGCCTTGCGCTGGTCGAGATCTCGGATAAGCGCACTGTCGAATTCGAGGCCGCGGGCGCCGCGATCAACGAGATCTGGAGCGATCTCACCGGTTTTGCCGAGCAGCAGAAGGTCGCCGCCGGCAGCGAACGCGCGGAAGCCAATCAGATCTCCGTTGCGGCGACGATCACCGGCGTCGTGATCGCGCTTCTGGCAGGTATCGCGCTCACGCTCACGCTGAAAAAGCCGATCGGCCAGATCACGGCCGCCATGCGGCGGTTGGCGGACGGCGCGCTCGATACGTCGATCGACGGCGGCACGCGCCGCGACGAGATCGGCGACATGGCGCGTGCTCTCGGCGTCTTCAAGGAAAATGCGCTCTCCAAGGTGCGCATCGAGGCGGAAAGCGCCGAAGAGCGTGCCCGCGCGGAAGCCGAGCGCAGCCGCAACGATGCGGAGAAGCGCGAGCTCGACAGGCAGATCGATCTTGCGGTGAGCGAGCTCGCAGCCGGACTCGGACGCCTGGCCCAGGGAGACCTGTCGCGTCAGATCGAGGTGCCCTTCGCCGGCCGCCTCGAACAGTTGCGGCTGGACTTCAACGGATCGCTCGTCCGCCTTCAGGACACGCTGGCGCAGATTCGCGCCAATGCCCAGGCGATCCAGCAGGGTGGCGCCGACATGCATCGGTCCGCCGACGCGCTGTCGAAACGGACGGAGGCTCAGGCCGCCTCGCTCGAGGAGACTGCCGCGGCCGTCGACCAGATCACCGTGACGGTACGCTCCTCGGCGGAGCGGGCGCACGAGGCGAACCAGGCCGTGTCTCATACGAAGCGGAGCGCCGACAGTTCGGCAACGGTCGTCACCAGCGCCGTCGCCGCCATGGGACGCATCGAGGCGGCCTCCCGTCAGATCGAGCAGATCATCGAAGTGATCGACGATATCGCCTTCCAGACCAACCTTCTGGCGCTCAATGCCGGTATCGAAGCGGCGCGTGCCGGCGAGGCGGGCAAGGGCTTTGCCGTCGTCGCGCAGGAAGTACGCGAACTGGCGCAGCGCTCGGCCGAGGCGGCGCGAGAGATCAAGGGGCTGATCGACAAATCGACCGAAGAGGTGAGTTCCGGCTCACGTCTCGTCAAGGAAACGGGCGCGGTGCTCGCCTCGATCAGCGCCGAGATCGTCACGATCAGCCAGCATGTCGAGATGATCGCCACGGCCAGCCGCGATCAGGCTGCGGCCCTGAACGAGGTAAACGGTTCCGTCAACCAGATGGACCAGATGACGCAGCAGAACGCCTCGATGGTCGAGGAGGCGACCGGCACCAGCCGGGCGCTCGCCAATCAGGCGGATACGCTGATGATGCTCGTCGAGCAGTTCCGGCTCGAGCCGGCGGCCGCAGCCGACCACAGCTACCGGGCGGCCTAATCGGGTTTAAACGCTTCGAAGGGCGCCGCGCATCCCGCATGCGCGGCGCTTTCATTTGGCGCCGCCGGCGCAGGAAACAGTAAAGCTGCCGCCGCAACCATCGCTTGTCTCCGCCGGTTGCCGCTTGCGGAACACTGCCGCGAGCAGGCGTTTCGCGAAGGGCCGCCGACGGCTCTGCGGTGGGGGTTCGAACCTCTCGTCCCAGGGACGGTTCCTCGAAGCCATATCGAACAGCAGTGCCATTGCCATCATATCCATGGTGATGCTCCTTCATTCTTGGGCATCCCCTTTTTTATGCATCCGGAATTGTTTTACATACAGCCGATTTCCCTATATGTTTTTCAGCTATGAAAAACACCGACTGGGACATATACCGCTGCTTCGTCACGGTGGCGCGTACCGGCGGGTTGACCGGGGCGGCGCAGGCGACGGGGCTCAGCCCCGCGACGGTCGGCCGCCGGATGCTGGAGCTCGAGGAGCGCACCGGCCGCTCGCTCTTCATCCGCAGCCAGACCGGCTACACGCTGACGGGAGACGGCCGCTTTCTCTTCGAACAGCTGCAGGAAATGGAGGCGGCGGCCCGCAAGGTCGCAAGCTGGCAGAAGGAGGGCGAGGGGGCGACCGTTGTCCGCATCGCGGCCGGCACATGGGTCTCCTGGCTGATTGCCGAGAATTTTCCCGCCATCTGCACGGAAAGGGACGCTTTCGGCCTTTCTCTGACGATCGGCGAGGCGCGAGCGAATCTGGCCTATCGCGAAAGCGATATCGGCATCCGCGCCTTCGAACCGGAGGAAAGCTATCTTGCGGCGCGGCCGGTGGGGGAAGTCGCCTATGCCGCCTACCGGCAGAAGAACGCGCCGGGCGGAGTGGAACGCTGGGTCGCAGTCGCCGAAGAGGATGCAATATCGGCCTATCTGAGATGGCCGCACGAGCATGCGCCGGGCCGGATCGTTGCAACCGTCACACGGCCTCGCTCATTGCTGGACCTCGCGCGAGCTGGGGCGGGACGGGCGGTGCTGCCCTGTTTCGTCGGCGATCTCGATCCCTTGCTCGAGCGGGTGGGAGACGAGATCGAGCCGCTCAGACACCGGCAGTGGATCGTCATGAACAACGAGGATCGCTACAGGCGCGACATCCGAACCGTCGTAGACCGGATGACACGTTTCCTGCGTAGCCATACGGACCTTTTTGCCGGCAAGCGCCCGCCGCGCAATTCGGCATGAGATGCCGCTCCTCGTCCTGGCCGATGGAGCCAATGCGAAAAACGCAGCCCCTATCTGCATATAACCGGATAACTGTGCTCTGATTCCTTTGATTTGGCTCGATCTCCGGCAACCTCCGGAATGTCACGCTGCACCTCCCCCGAGCTCACCACGAAGGACGTGCTCGACAAACTCAAGTTGAAGCCGGTCGTGCAGTAGGTCTCGTGTCACGCACGGAGGTCGCTTTCCCCTTTCCAATCAAAACTCGTGCCGTGGGCGGTCGCTGTTACTCCAAGGTGGGTCCCGATCGTCGCCGCGATATCCGAGAAGCGCCTGATGCCGATGCAACCGGGACGCAGGGCCGGACCGGCCACGAGGATCGGCGTTCGTTCCCTGGTATGGTCCGTCCCTCGCCACGTCGGATCGTTGCCGTGATCGGCGGTCAAGATGAGCAGGTCGCCTTCGCCGAGTTCGTTCAGGAGATCGGGGACAAGCGCATCGAACGTTTCGAGAGCATGTGCATAACCCGCCACGTCCCGGCGATGCCCATATTCACTGTCGAACTCGACGATATTCGAGAAGACCAGGCCTCCCGGCCGCAGCCCCCGGAAGGCCTGTATCGTTGCAAGCACCGTGCCTTCGATCCCAATTGCCTTTCGGGATTCCGAAATCCCACGCCCCGCAAAAATGTCGCTGATCTTTCCGACACCGACCACCGCCCGGCGCGCATGAACAAGCCGGTCGAGCAGCGTTTCATCGAATGGCGGCATGGAAAAGTCTCGACGGTTCGGGCTTCGTATGTAGGCACCTTCCATCCCGACGAACGGTCGGGCAATGACCCGGCCCACCACCAGCGGATCGGCCAAGCGCCGCGTCAATTGGCAGAGATCGTACAGCCGGTCCAGCCCGAAAGTCGCTTCGTGGGCAGCAATCTGAATCACCGAGTCGGCCGAAGTGTAGAATATTGGCTTACCGCTCTCGACATGCTCTGCTCCTAGCTCCTGGATGATCTGCGTGCCTGATGCGTGCCTGTTTCCGATCACGCCGGACAGGCCGAAGCGCCTGGCAATCTCATCGATCAACTCCGGGGGGAACGTGGGCACCCGATCGGGAAAATAGTGAAACTCCTCGTTGACCGGAGTTCCCGCAATCTCCCAATGACCTGATGTCGTGTCCTTGCCTTTCGAGCTCTCGACGCCCACGCCCCATGCTCCGCGAGACGGCTCGCTCGAGACTTCGCCGCAAGTGGCAAGTTGCATTGCTTTGAACAGCCCTAACCCGGCCAGATTGGGCAGCATAAGCGGGCCCTGACGAATGCCGGCGAGATCGGCTCTGCCATGGCTCGCCTCCTCGACGATGTGGCCGAGCGTGTTGGAGCCTTCGTCGCCGTAACGGTCCGCGTCAGTTGCGCCACCAATACCCAGCGAATCCAGGACGATCAGAACTGCTCTTTGCTGTCCCATTGAGCTCAGCCTTGATTGCCGACGAGAACCTGCCGCGCGAGATGCTCGTCGATGATAAGCTCATTGACGTGTCCGCTCCGCAGTACGCCGAGTGTCGCTTCGGTCTTTGTCTCCCCGCACACGACGGCAATGACCCGGCGGCCCGAAACCTCGATCGGAGAGATCCCGACGGCCTTGTCGCCGAGTTCAAGTTCGGACAATTGTCCATCTATGTTGAAGAAGCGGCCCATCAGATCGCCGACCGCATCCGTGCGCACGAGTTCGTCGTACTCGGCTTCGGTGATGACTTGATTCGCGAACAAATGGTCCTCTCTCCCAAGCGAGCCTATGCCGACGACGAACAGATCCGATGCCCGTGCCTTTTCCATCAGTTGCTGAACGCTTGGCTGGGACAGGAAAACGGATTTTTCTTCGACGCTGCTGGCCAGGTAAGGCACCGGGAGGAAGTATACGTCGCCACGTATCTTCCTGGTGAGCAACTGGATTGGATCCATTCTATTCGCAGCCAGCGAACGCGTCAGAGATCCGGTGATCGACACCGCTTCCAAATTCGGGCGCTCGACACTAGCCATCTCGGCAAAGCTGGCAGCCAGAGTCCGGCCCAATCCGATTCCCACCCGTTTGATCGCCTCGTCTGACAGCACCGATGCGAGGTAAGCCGCTGCAATCTTGCTGACCGGCGGAAGAACGTCCTCGAAGCGATGCGATGCGGAAGCATCGACAGGTACGACGATGCAGTTGCCAAGCCCGAACACATCGCTTAGCTCCACTTCAAGTTCGATACACTCGCTTGGCCGCTTGTTGATCGAGACGTGAACGATGCGATCCCGCTGCGCCTCGGCGATCAATCGAGCTACGCTGGGTTGGGATATCTTCAGCGCTTTGGCGATTTCCGATTGGCTTCTCCCCCTGATGAAATACAGCCAAGCCGCCTTTACCACGATGTATTGGTGCCAATCTCCAGATGCATCCTTCATCGTATCGGCCTCCCTGACCAAGCCAATATCGGCCGAGGAAGCTCCGGACTACAAACGACGCAGAAAGCCACGGATGAGCTTCTCGAGCTTCGTTGCGCCGAGCGGTGCCATGGCTTTCGTGTGCTCGTGGCTGATTTGTTCATAACCGAGACCCGCAGCCATGTTGGTGACGACCGATAGGCTCTGACTTCGTAACCCAGGTGCGTACGCCATAACAGCAGCCAAACCACGGCACAGGCGAGGAGAGCGACGAAGAACATGACGTTGCTCTCCATTCTTTGTGTCTCAAGGCCGAACCAACCAATGACTTCGTCCAGCCGCGGCAGATGTGCGCCCTCACCGAAGGTACGTGACTGGGGTGCGGACGCCCCGATCGGCTTCAGGAGATTGCTAAGCAATGCGACCAAAAGACCTGCGGCGATGTAGTTGAACATAATCGTGGTGATGACGATGTGGCTGCCGCGACGAACCTGAAGGTAGGCGGGTATCGCCGCCCATGCCGCACCGAAGAGGAACGCGATAAGGATACCCAGAGGCAATACGAGGAGCCAGTGAGTCTCACCCAACCCCAGGCCCACGAGCGCCGCCCCGATGCCCGCGAACAACGCTTGCCCTTCGCCGCCGATATTGAACTGGGCTGCGTGGAAAGCGATTGCCACGGCCAGGCCGGTGAACACGAAGTTCGTAAAGTAAAAGAGGGTGAAGCCGAGATTGTAGGTACTGCCGAAAGCCCCGGTTACCATGATCTGGACAGCCTTTACAGGGTCCTCTCCAATCGCCAGGACGACCAAACCGGATATGAAGAGCGCGAGGCAAACGCTCAACAACGGAACCAAGAATCCGTCAGCCCACTTTGGAAGCGGTAGCATCGTTGCTCTCCCTCTGGTTCACACCGGCCATCAGCATGCCCAGGTCATGCTCGTCCGTATCAGCCGCATACCTCTCGCCCGATATTCGGCCATCGAACATCACGACAATTCGATCCGAGAGTCCCAAGATTTCATCCAACTCGACCGAAACCAGCAGAATCGCCTTGCCCCGGTCACGTAGGGCAACGATCTCTCGGTGAATGTATTCGATTGCTCCTATATCGACCCCGCGCGTCGGCTGTCCGATCAGAAGGAGATCCGGGTTCTGCCCGATCTCGCGCGCCAGGACGACTTTTTGCTGATTGCCGCCGGACAGGTTGGCCGTCTTCAGGAAAGGATCATCCGGGCGTACGTCGTAGGCCCCGATCAAGTCCCGTGCAGCCTGTTTCATCCTTCCCGGGAGCGAGAAAAAGCCCTTCGTAAATGAAGGATCACGGTGATAGCCGTAGCTTGCGTTTTCCCAGATGCTGAACGGCATGACGAGACCGTGGCGATGCCGGTCTTCAGGTACATGGCCGATTCGCTGATTTCGCCTTTCTGCGGCACAGCCCGCGCGCGAGATATCGAGCGGGGCTCCGTTCAGCCGAATTTCCCCGCTCTTTGCCGGCGCCATGCCGGCGATGACTTCGAGGAGTTCGGGCTGTCCGTTGCCTGCAACGCCGGCCACCCCAAGTATTTCTCCGGCGCGAATATCGAACGAGACCGACTTAAGCCGCTCCGTGCCGTTCTTTTCGACCGTCAGGTCACGGATGGAAAGAACATTTTCACCGGGTTGCGCTTCGGATTTTTTGACGTTCAGATCGACAGTCCGCCCGACCATCAACTCGGCGAGCTTCGCGACATCCATCTGGGACGTCGGGTGTGTTGCCGTCATTTCACCGCGCCGCATGACGCTGACCGAGTCGGTTATCGACATGATCTCGCGCAGTTTATGCGTAATGAAGATGATCGTTTTTCCTTGCGCCTTAAGGCTGTCGAGGATGCGAAACAGATGGTCGGCTTCCGACGGCGTCAGGACGCCCGTTGGCTCGTCCAGGATCAGTATCTCGGCCTGACGATAGAGCGCCTTGAGTATTTCGACCCGTTGCTGAAGGCCGACCGAGAGGTCGCCGACAACTGCATCCGGATCAACTTCGAGTCCATAGGCGGCGGCAAGTTCCTGCAGGACGTCACGGGCTTTTGCGGACGAGCGTTGCAGTCGAATGCCGTCCTCGGCGCCCAGGATGACGTTCTCGAGGACGGTGAAGGGTTTCACCAGCATGAAGTGCTGATGAACCATCCCGATTCCGGCCGCGATTGCATCGTCGGAGTGGCGGATCGTCACCTTCTTTCCGTTGATCTTCATCTCTCCGTGATCGGCTTGGTAAAAGCCGTACAGGATGGACATCAAAGTTGATTTTCCGGCGCCATTCTCGCCCACGATCCCATGGATCGTACCTTTGGTGACGGCCATCGAAATGTTCCTGTTCGCGTGAACAGGGCCAAATGATTTCGATATCCCGATGAGCTCGATTGCGAGAGAGGGCGACGACGGAGGTTTGTCGAGTTGGTAACTGGTCATCCGGACGCTCTCAGAAGGGGCAGGTGTCATCGGTGCGGTAGTCGTGCACCGAAATCGCGCCCGAGATGATGCTTTTCTTGGCCGCATCGAGAGCGCCAGCCAATTCGTCGGAGATCAGGGCTTCGTTGTTTTCATCGATGGCCACATCAACGCCATTTTCGGCCAGGCCAAGAGACTGGATGCCGGAGCTGAAGGTACCGTTGTGAACGTCCATCATGGCTTGGTAGACAGCGACGTCGACCCGCTTGAGCATCGACGTCAGGACCTTGCCCGGGTGCAGGCCGTTCTGGTTCTTGTCCACGCCGATACCGAGGACGCCGGCATCCGCGGCCGCCTGCAATACGCCAATACCCGTACCGCCGGCCGCGTGATAGATCACATCGGCCCCCGACCGATCTGCGACTTTGCCAACTCGCCACCCTTGACCGGATCGCGCCAGGCAGCGCCGGTGGTGCCTGCCATGTTCTCGAAAACGGTAATGTCGGAATCGGCGGATTTCGCTCCCTGCCGGTAGCCGCAGGCAAAGGCACGGATCATCGGTATGTCCATGCCCCCGACGAAGCCGATTTTGTTCGACTTTGACGCCATGGCAGCCAATAGTCCCGTCAGGTAAGAGCCTTCGTGCTCCTTGAAGGTGACCGAGCGCACATTGGGAAGATCGACGACGGAGTCGACCAGTACGAACTTCGTGTCGGGGTAGTCGGGCGCCACTGCCTTGACCGCCTGCCCCCATGAGAAACCGGTGACGACGATCGGGTTTTGTCCCTGCTGCGCGAAGCGGCGCAAAGATTGCTCCCGCTGCGCGTCCGATTGCAGCTCGAACTCCCGGTAGGAAATCCCGGTTTCCTCGCGAAACCGTTCGGCCCCTACATAAGAAGCCTCGTTGAACGATTTGTCGTACTTCCCGCCAAGATCAAAAATGACGGCGGGTCTGGCGTCGGCCAACGCCACGGGCGCAGTGCCGAGAATGGTGCCCGCTACTATCAGTGCAATCGTAAGCTTCATGATGTCCTCCAGCCCAGGGTCCCCACCCTTCTCGCATATCTATGCATCACTAGAATGAAAATGCAAGCGATTCCTCAAGATTAAAAAATTGTGATCGAGGATACGTGACGAGACGGGCATGCAATGCGCTCGAAACGCCATGGATAGATTGCGTGAAGTTTTCTCAAATATGCAGAAGTTACAGTAAGAAGGAAGTTTATTTCAGGGAAATCGCGCCTTCACACCAATTTTATTATATAAAGATGCAACAGTCATATTGACGGAAATGGGATTATGTATAACCTAGTAGAAAGTAAGAGGGACCTCTTATGATGAATTTTAATTTGTATATGGAATAATATGGTAGATACTGGTGTTCGTCTAGGGGCGCTCCTTGCTGAATGTGATTCAAGGAAGGAGCAATGCTATGAAAAACAATTATAGTTCTGTTGCGACGCTTGATGAAGCAGCCTTGTTGGCGTCCGATCAGACCATGCTCGCTTACTGCCAGGGCACCTTCAGCGTGGGAGGCGTCCTTATCCAATGCAGCACCGGCGAAGTCATTCATGCCCTCCACAACAACGTTGTAGTCGACGGCGTCACGCAGGACCCCACCGCCCACGGAGAACGACAACTCGTGGATTGGTATTTCGAACAGGTAGATGGAGGGGCAACGCTCCCATCGCCCGAGGATCTGATGGTGGTGACCTCTCTCGACCCTTGCTGCATGTGCACCGGTTCACTAGCGAGCGCGGGATTCAAGGCCGTCATATCCGCCAACGATGAGTTCGCTGGGATCAACTATGATCTTTCGGCAACCTTTCCATCTGTGACGGACCCTGAGACACTTCAGAACACGTTCTCATATCCGGCCGTCTCCGGCGCAACCTGCTTCGCTCGTGAAGAGTCGGGGGCGCCGCTTCCGGCATTGTTCGATGGTCAGTCCATCGACGAACATACTCAGGCGATCAATCGTGCCCTGTTCGATGCGACACTTACCTCGGTTCAGGAAACGATTTCCGGCGACGAACCTCCAGACCCGGACTTCAACATTGCGACGCTATCGCCGGACAACCCGATCGTCCTCGGCCTCAAATCGATCTATCCGCAAGCACTCGATTACACGCTGGCGGTGCCAGGCACACCAGATTCGGGGTTGATCCCATTTATAGAGGCTGCCCAACAGGAAGACATCGCAAATGGCGGAAATGGTGACGTAGCGGCACTGATCGACGCCTTTGGAAACCTGATACTGTGCCTGCCGGGCCAACTGGCGCTCTCCCCTATCCTGACGCCGTGGATGCGCGTCACGCGCGAATATCAGCAACTGAAGCACACGATGATAACGACAGCTGTTGCGGATGCTCGAAAATACCTGCTTCACCCAAAATATGGGGTAATCCTGTTTCTTCGATGCCCGAATGACAGCTTCCGTGATCTCGTCGACCTTGGCGCCTATGGCTCCACCATGGAGGCTGAAATTCCCGACATGGGATGGCCCAACTTCCAGTTCATTCAGCCATCTACCATTGCTGACGTTCAGTCCTACTTGGACGGCTTGCCGCCGTTCTATAGCACTCTTGTAAAGGTCTCTCTGACACAGGTTACCGATACAAGCCTGTAGGATGCGTTCCCGATCGTGCCCCCGCCTGCGCGCTGAACGCATCCGGCAGACGAGCGTTTTCGACAGGTCCAAGGCCGACGGTCGGTTGCTGAATGAGTCGATGGCCGGCCGTCGACGCCCAGAATGGCCTTCTTATGAAAAGGAGGCCATTCTCACCGTTCTGCGCCCGGCTGGCTCAGATCATCAACATGAGGCACGATGGTTCTTCAGCGGTCGTCGCGATCTCGCAGGCAGAAGGACGATCTTTCGATCGCCCGGCCTCGGCGATGCCGGGCTACTGCATGTGTCCTTCAAACGTAATCGATCGAAGGAAGAAGACGGCAAAAGCCGAAAGCGTTGCAGCGGCCGTTGCGCGGCCGACAGATCGCGCGGCATTGCAGCACAGCCATCAGTGCCGTCCCTGGGTGACGATGACGGGGATCAGCAGATCGCCCCAGTTGCCGTCGCCGCCGTGATGGCGGGCCGAACGGACCAGTTCGACGGAAACGCCGGCGTCCACGGCCTTCATGACGGCCTGGTTGAGGCGGTGCAGGTCGTTGGCGACCATGCGGATCGCCGCCTGCTGTTCCGGTGTCATGGCCGACGATTGTTCCTCGGCCCGTTCCTTGACGCGTGTCTGTACAGTCATCGGAGTGCTCCTTTGGGCGATGGGTGCGGGGGACTTCTTCGACCCGCTTCAGTTTCGAGGTCTGGTTGGGGACGCGCGGCGGGGCAGGGGGGCCGCGCGTCCCGCTCGTTCATTCTGCTGCCGGGCGGAACTGATCGTGCTCGGTGGATTCCTTCATGGCAGTGGTCGACGACTGGCCGCCGGTGATCGCGACCGACACGGCATCGAAATAGCCGGTCCCCACTTCGCGCTGGTGCTTGGTCGCCGTATAGCCGTTGGCTTCGGCTGCGAATTCCGCTTCCTGCAGTTCCGAATAGGCCGCCATCTGCCGGTCCCTGTAGCCTCGCGCCAGTTCGAACATGCCGTAGTTCAGCTGGTGGAAACCGGCGAGCGTGATGAACTGGAACTTGTAGCCCATGGCGCCCAATTCGCGCTGGAACTTGGCGATCGTCGCATCGTCGAGGTTCTTCTTCCAGTTGAAGGACGGCGAGCAATTATAGGCGAGCAGCTTGCCCGGATGCGCCTTGTGCACGCCTTCGGCGAACTTGCGCGCCTGCTCCAGGTCGGGCTTGGAGGTCTCGCACCAGATGAGGTCGCAATGCGGCGCATAGGCGATCGCGCGGGCGATGCAGGGCTCGATGCCGTTCTTCACCTGGTAAAAACCCTCGACGGTGCGGCCGGCATCGTAGTCGACGAAGGGGCGGTCGCGCTCGTCGATATCGGAGGTGAGCAGCTTCGCCGCTTCCGCGTCGGTGCGGGCAATGACCAGCGTCGGCGTACCCATTACGTCGGCGGCAAGCCGTGCCGCGTTCAGATTGCGGATATGCGCCGCGGTCGGGATCAGCACCTTGCCGCCGAGATGGCCGCACTTCTTTTCCGACGCGAGCTGGTCCTCGTAGTGGACGCCCGCCGCACCCGCTTCGATGAAGGCCTTCATGATCTCGAAGGCGTTGAGCGGTCCGCCGAAGCCGGCTTCCGCATCGGCGACGATCGGAGCGAACCAGGTATCGACGGAGAGACCCTTGCCTTCCGCCGTCTCGATCTGATCGGCGCGCTGAAGCGTGCGGTTGATGCGCTTGGCAAGTTCCGGAGCCGCGTTGGCCGGATAGAGCGACTGGTCCGGATACATGGCGGAAGCGGTGTTGGCGTCGGCTGCGACCTGCCAGCCGGAGAGATAGATCGCCTTCAAGCCCGCGCGCACCATCTGCATCGCCTGATTGCCGGAAAGCGCGCCGAGTGCATTGACGAAGTCCTCCTCACGGATGAGCTTCCAGAGGCGGTTCGCACCCATTTCGGCAAGCGAATAACGGATCTCCACCGAGCCCCTGAGCCGCTTCACGTCCTCGGCGGAATAGGGCCGCTCGATTCCGTCGAAGCGCCCCTCCGGCGCATTTGGAACGAGCTTGTAAAAATCAGTCATACTTGCCTCCTGGTGAAATAGCTTCGTCTTCGGCTTTCGTCTTTCGGCGCCTCTAGGCCGAAAGATCATGTGACAGTTTTTACATTGCGCTGCATAAACCCGCTACCGAATTCCCGCAGATAGCGGCCAGAAACGGGTTAGCTTGTCTTGTCTTTGACAGTATGCGGAAGTAAAGTTGTAAAAGATGTCAAAGCGATCGTTTGCGGAACTTGTAAAGGGAATTACAAATGGCCGAGAACAAGATCTTTGCCGGGCCGCGGGTCAGGCGAATCCGAAACGGTCTTCAGCTGACGCAGACGGCCATGGCCGAGGCGCTTGGCATCTCTCCTTCTTATCTGAACCTCATCGAGCGCAACCAGCGGCCGCTGACGGTGCAGCTGCTCTTGAAACTGGCCTCCGTCTACAAGGTCGACCTCGAAGAGCTCCAGGGCGAGGCGGGCAGCGGTCTTGCGCAGCTGCGCGAGGTCTTTGCCGATCCGCTGCTTGCCGGCGAACTGCCGGGGGACCAGGAGCTGGTGGAGGTCGCCGAAGCGGCGCCGAACGTCTCCGGCGGCATCGTCAAACTTCATCGCGCCTACCGCGAACAGGCGTCGCGACTGAGGGATCTCGCCGCCCTGCTGGCGGGCGAGGGACACATGGCGGCACTTGCCGATACGCGCCTGCCGATGGACGAAGTCCGCGAGGCGTTCGAGGCACGGCCCAATCACTTCGCCCGCATAGAGGAGGCGGCGGAGGCCCTGCATGCAAGCCTCTCGCCCGGAGACGATCTTTCAGGCGCAATGAAGGCTTGGCTCAGAAGGGAGCACGGACTGGCGGTGCGGACGCTGCCGGTGCACGTCATGCCCACCCTGCGCCGCCGCTTCGACCGCCACTCGATGCGCCTCTTCGTCTCCGAACGCCTGTCGCCCTTCGATCAGCTGCGCGAGATCGCGATCGAGGTGGCTTCGATCGCCTGCCATGAGGCGATTGCCGCCGAGCTCGAGCAGTTCCGCTTTGCCACGGCCGAAGCGCGGCGCATCGGCCGCTTCGAACTCGCGCGCTATGCCGCCCATGCGCTGATGATGCCCTATGCGGCATTTCTCGCCGCCGCGCAGCGGATGAAATACGATTTGGCTGTCCTGGCGGCGCGTTTCCAGGTCTCCTACGAGCAGGTCGCCAACCGTCTGACGATGCTGCAGCGGCCCGGTGCGGCGGGGGTTCCGTTTTTTCTCATCGAGATCGACAGCGCCGGCAACAGGCTGCGTCGCGCCGGGGCGCAGGGATTTCCTCATGCCCGGTTCGGCGGCGGCTGTCCCAAGCTCAACGTCCAGGCTGCCTTTGCCGTGCCCGGCCAGGTTCTCGCCGATCGGGTCGGGATGCCTGACGGCACCGAATTCATCACTGTCGCACGCACCGTCGACGGTCCGCAGGCCGCCTTCCACGAACGGGTTCGGCGCACCGCGATCCTCGTCGGTTGCGAGGCCGCCTTCGCGAACGAGATGGTCTATGGCGCCGCCGCAGTCATGCCGGCGATCGCAATCGGTCCGGCCTGCCGGCTTTGCGAGCGGCAGGGGTGCCTGGCGCGCGCCGAACCGCCGATCACCCGACCGCTCGGTCTCGACGAAATGGCCACCGGGCTGAGCGTCTTCGACTTTCAGTGAGGCCGCGCGAAATGGCACGCAATCCTCAGGCAGATGTCGTTATGACGCCAGCAACTCCCCGAAACTCTCCCCATACCTGCGACAAGGACAGAGTCCGGTAAGAGGAGGGAATTTTCGGGTGAAAAACCGCGAACCACTTTTTTCCTGGAACCGCTCTAACTCCTTGAGCTTATCGAGAAAGATGCCTAACCTCCGCATCGGCACGATCAAAAGACGGGGCGTAACGGCACTGGAGAAGAAATTACTGTCCCGAGCCGATAATCAAGAGGGGAGTTGCATGTCCAAACTCATCGTCGCAACCTTGACCACCGCGGTGCTTGCGGGATCGACCATGCTGGCTTCGGCCCAGGAGAGGGTCGTCAACGTCTATAACTGGTCGGACTATATCGATGACAGTATCCTCGAGGATTTCACCAAGGAGACCGGCATCAAGGTCGTCTATGACGTGTTCGACTCGAACGAGATTCTGGAAACGAAGCTGCTCGCCGGCGGCTCCGGTTACGACGTCGTCGTTCCGACCGCTTATTTCCTGCAGCGCCAGATCGCTGCCGGGGTGTTCCAGAAGCTAGACAAGTCGAAACTGCCGAACATTTCCAACATGTGGGACATGGTCATGGAGCGTACCGCGCAGTACGATCCCGGCAACGAATACGCCGTCGACTACATGTGGGGCACGACCGGCATCGGCTACAATGTCGAGAAGATGAAGGAGATTCTCGGCACGGACGAGAAGCCGAACTGGGATGTCATTTTCGACCCGGAGATTGCGGCGAAGTTCAAGGACTGCGGCATCCATCTCCTCGATTCGCCCACCGACATCATGCCCTCGGCGCTCGCCTATCTGGGGCTCAATCCCGACAGCCACGATCAGGCGGACCTCGAAAAGGCAGCCGACCTGCTGATGAAGGTCCGGCCCAATATCCGCAAGTTCCATTCGTCCGAATATATCAACGCGCTGGCAAACGGCGACATCTGCCTCGCCGTCGGCTTCTCCGGCGACGTCTTCCAGGCGCGCGACCGGGCGGCCGAGGCCAAGGCCGGCGTGACCGTCGACTACTCGATCCCGGAGCAGGGCGCGCAGATGTGGTTCGACATGCTGGCTATCCCCGCCGATGCGCCGCATGTCGCCGAGGCGCATGAGTTCATCAACTACATGATGAAGCCGGAAGTCATCGCCAAGGCCTCGAACTACGTGTTCTACGCCAACGGCAACAAGGCCTCGCAGGAGTTCCTCGACAAGGAAGTGCTCGAAGACACCGCCATCTATCCATCCGATGCCGTGATGCAGAAACTCTTCACCACGACGCCCTTCGAGGCCAAGGAGCAGAGGGTATTGACCCGGCTCTGGACCAAGATCGTCACTGGTCAGTAGGAAAACGAATTGCCCGGACCTCAAATCCGGGCAATTTTCTGCATGTTTCTGCGCTCAACTCTCGACGTGTCGGCGCCGGCCATTGCGTATGGGCTGCGCCATTCGAGGATAGATGATGAAGTCTCTCGGAAGTATCCGGCGTTCTTTCGCGCCATGGGCGGACCCCGCCTCCAAGCCTTTCATTTCCGTCAAGAACGTCACCAAGAAGTTCGGTGACTTCACCGCCGTGGACGATCTTTCGCTGAACATCTATACGCGCGAATTCTTCGCCCTGCTCGGCGCTTCGGGCTGCGGCAAATCCACCCTCCTGCGGATGCTGGCCGGTTTCGAGCAGCCGACATCGGGCGAAATCATCCTCGACGGCCAGAGCCTGGCGGGCATCCCGCCCTACCGCCGCCCCGTCAATATGATGTTCCAGTCCTATGCGCTGTTTCCGCACATGACGGTCGAAAACAACGTCGCCTTCGGCCTGAAGCAGGACGGAATGCCGAAAGCGGACATCTCCGAACGCGTCGCGCAGATGCTGAAGCTCGTCAAGCTCGAGAAGTTCGCCAAGCGCAAGCCGCATCAGCTTTCCGGCGGCCAGCGCCAGCGCGTCGCCCTTGCCCGTTCTCTGGCAAAGCGGCCGAAGGTGCTGCTGCTCGACGAGCCGCTCGGCGCGCTCGACAAGAAGCTGCGCGAGGAAACGCAATTCGAGCTCATGGACCTCCAGCAGGAACTCGGCCTCACCTTCGTCGTCGTCACTCACGACCAGGAGGAGGCGATGACCATGGCGGACCGCATCGCGGTCATGAGCCACGGCAAGGTCGTCCAGGTGGCGACGCCTGCGGAGATCTACGAAGCGCCGAATTCGCGCTTCGTCGCCGACTTCATCGGCGACGTGAACATATTCGACGGCAAGGTCACCTCGGCCGAAGACGGCTATATACGTGTCGAGACGACGGGCGGTATACCGGTCCGGATGGCGTCGCCGGAAACGCCGGGAAACGGCGCAAAGGCGGCCGTCGCCATCCGGCCCGAGAAGATCAGAATTGGCCGGCAGCCGCCGGCGCATGCGCCGGTGAACGCCGCCGAGGGCGAGATATGGGACATCGGCTATCTCGGCGACATGACGGTTTTTCACATCCGGCTGAAGGACGGCAAGGTCGTCAAGGCGTCATCGCTGAACGCGGCGCGGGCGGTCGAGGACCCGCTCGGTTACGACCAGCAGGTCTGGATCTCCTTCGGTGAAGATGCGGGCGTCGTTTTGAAGGATTGAAGCCATGGCGAAACTCGCCTCAGCCATCGTCAGCCGCCTGGTCATAATCATTCCCTATGCCTGGCTCCTGTTCTTCTTCCTCATCCCTTTCTTCATCGTCTTCCGCATCTCGCTGTCGCAGACGGCCGTCGCTATGCCGCCCTATATGCCTGTCTTCGACCTGGCGGGCGGCCTTTCCGGCGTCGTGGAGAAGCTCGGTGAATTCTCGCTCGACAATTACGTATGGCTGACGGAGGACGTCCTCTATTTCAACGCCTATATATCGAGCGTCGTCATCGCCGCCATCTCGACCCTGCTGACGCTCCTGATCGGCTATCCGATCGCCTACGGCATGGCGAAGGCGCCGCGTTCGCTGCGACCCACGCTGCTGATGATGGTGATCCTGCCCTTCTGGACGAGCTTTCTGATCCGCGTCTATGCCTGGATCGCCATCCTGAAGCCGGAGGGCCTGCTCAACCAGTTTCTGTCGGCGGTCGGCCTGATCGATCAGCCGCTCATCATCCTCAACACCAATTGGGCGATCTATATCGGCATCGTCTATTCCTATCTGCCCTTCATGGTGCTGCCGATATACTCGGCGCTTGAGAAGATGGACCATTCGCTGACCGAAGCCGCCCAGGACCTCGGCTGCACGCCTGCCGCCGCCTTCTGGCGCGTGACCTTTCCCCTGTCGCTCCCCGGCGTCGTGGCCGGCTGCCTGCTCGTTTTCATTCCGGCTGTCGGCGAATTCGTGATTCCCGACCTCCTCGGCGGCTCGGAAACGCTGATGATCGGCAAGACCTTGTGGAGCGAGTTCAATTCCAATCGCGACTGGCCGGTTTCGTCTGCCGTGGCGATCATCCTGCTCATGATCCTGGTGATACCCATCGTCTATTTCCAGAACATCCAGGCCAGAACCGACGGCGAGGGGAGGTGAGCTATGGAGAAGTGGTCCCGTTTCAACATCGCCTCGGTCGTTCTAGGCTTCGGCTTTCTCTATCTGCCGATCGTGCTCCTGGTGATCTTCTCCTTCAACGAGTCGAAACTGGTCACCGTCTGGGCGGGCTTCTCGACCAAGTGGTACAGTCAGCTCTGGCATAACCAGGGCCTTCTGGACGCGGCCTGGGTAACGATCCGGGTGGCGTTCCTTTCGGCGACCTGTGCGACCGTTCTCGGAACTCTGGCGGCACTCGCGCTGGTGCGCTACACCCGATTTCGCGGCCGCGTTCTCTTTTCCGGCATGGTCTATGCGCCTCTGGTGATGCCGGAGGTGATCACCGGCCTGTCGCTGCTGCTGCTCTTCGTGGCGATCGGGTTCGACCGCGGTTTCTGGACGATCACGCTCGCCCATATCACCTTCACCATGTGCTTCGTCGCGGTCGTGGTCCAGTCGCGTCTTCTGAGCTTCGACCAGTCGATCGAGGAGGCGGCGCTCGATCTCGGCGCGACCCCGGTCAGGACCTTCTTCGCGATCACGCTGCCGGTGATCGCGCCGGCGGTCTTTTCCGGCTGGATTCTCGCTTTCACGCTCTCCCTCGACGATCTCGTGATTGCAAGCTTCACGACCGGGCCGGGCGCCACGACGCTGCCGATGAAGATCTACAGCCAGGTCCGCCTGGGCGTGACGCCGGAAATCAATGCCATCTGCACGATCCTGATCGGCATCGTCGCTTTGGGTGTGATCGTCGCATCGATCGTCACGAAGCGTCGTGAAGTCCAGCGCGAAAAGGACGAGCGAGCAGCCTTCGCGGCGATTGGTTGAGCGAGGGCGTGTTGGGGTTCATCTCGCGTTTGTGACGGCTGCTCGGAGGAGTGCCATCTCTTTCCCTCCTCATCTCTCACGAGCACAGGGGTGAGGAGATCAAACAAGCCGCGGCGAGAATCCCAATCTCAACAGGCTTCAAAGCATCCACGAAAAGTGTGTAACGGTTTTCCGTCCGGAAGTGCGTTGTCTCAAAGATGTTACTGTGGACTGAGGAGAACCGAGAGCGGTGAGATTACTGCGTTCGGCCAGGACCCGCCGATGAAGAATTGCAGCGGCTCCTTGCCGGCCTCGGGGCCCGCGAGCGTTCCCGCCAGGGCGAGACTGCCGCTTCGATAAGGGATGACGCCGGTCACCGAAATATTGCCGGCGGGGCCGACGAAAGCGGCCCGGTCCAGCCGCGCGGTGCCGCTGCCGAAGGTCGCCTCGATGTCGGCCGTCTGGAACTCGAGCGTGCCGTCGCTTGCCTGCGACAGGGAGAAGAATTCCCCCTTGCGCACGAGATCGGTGAAGGCGTGAACGTCGAAATCGGCGAGCCTGCCGTTGGTGAGCGAATAATCGAGACGGCCGAAGACATCGGCGATCCCCGTCTCCCAGAGGGGGCGGCCGGTGGCAAGATCGACGCTGAGAACGCCCCGGCCGGTCGGCACGGGACCCTTGAGGCCGAAGCTGTCGAGGACGGCAGCGAAGTCGGCGTCTTTCAGGTTCATCTGCAGCTTGCCGCCTTGCCCCAGCCCTTTTTCCGAGAGCACGGCGCGGCCGCTCAGCCTGCCATTCGCATAGGTGCTGTCGCCGATGTCGAGCGAAACCCGGCTTCCATCGATCATCACCCCGGCAGCGACATCGGTCAGGTGCAACGGACCGGCCAGGACTTCCTGGGACGACAGCCGGACATCCAGACGCCAGCCCCCGACAAGAGCCTGGGCCATCCGCCATCCGCGGTCGTCCTCCTGCGCCGGCTTCAGCGTTGTCAGGGGCAAGCCGTTGAGGTCGATCCGGTCGAAGGCGAGCGTGCCTTCCACGCGCGGCTCCTTGCCGGACGGCAATTGCACATCCAGAACGCCCGTCGCCGTGGCTTCGCCGACCGCCAGCTGCAGGTCCTCGAGCTTCAACGCCGTCTCACCGGTGGTCACCCTCGTATCGATACTGAACCCGCCCGGAGGCAATCCCGCATCCGGAGCCCCGCGGTACCACGCGGCAAGCGCTGCCAGTGAAGGTGCGGACATCTGCAGATGGCCGAAGGCGAAAGGCTGGGTCGAGAAATTGCCGGTACCCTCGAACGAAAAGGTCAACGGAGCCGAGGTGAGCGATGTCTTGAGAGCGGCGTTGCGCCTGGCAAAGAGGGCGAGCGGCTCCTCGCATACGAAGGCCCAGCCCACCGCTTCGCCGCCGATGAGCGCCGAGAATTGTGCGCTCAGCCGCCCTCCGAAGGAAGGCCATTTGAGGGTACCGGAAATCCCCGCGACGTCTATTCCCTCACCGGTTGGCGCCATGTGGTCGACAACGCGGAAGCGGCCATTCTCGATGGTGATGTCTCCGAAGGGAGCCTCGTCACGCGGCACGGTATTGCCCGGCGGCACCAGCCAGTCCGGTTTTTGCCAGTTGAACGCGCCGTCGGCCCCGCGCTCGAGCGTGAGGACCGGATCGACGAGCGTGATCTCGTCAAGAGCCTGTTCGCCACGAAGTGCGGAAAGCAGGCTGAACGAAGCGGTGATGCGGCCGATCTCTGCAAGCGGGCGCGGTTCGGGTCCGGTGGAGACGATCGTCGTTGCGGGGAGCGTCACCACGGGTTCCGGCCAGAACCGGACTTCCGGCTCGCCGCTGATCTTGCTTTTCCCGCCCGACCAGTCGTCGAGCATCCGCTCCATCGCCGCGCGGGCCTCGGTCGTCGAAACCACGAGCGGCAGCGCAGCATTGTATGCGGCGGCGAGGGCGATGCCTATGGCGGCCGACCAAACGAGGTGGCGCCGGCGAAGCCGCGCCCACAGGCGCGAACCGCCCAATATCTGGAACATCTTCCTCGTCATTTCGGTCGGACTGCCATCGCCTCGGGTAAGCCGCTTGGATAGGACTTCGGCCTGCATAATGCAAATGCCACTGACATGGAAATGTCGCCGTCGCGATCATGCGGAGCCGCATCCGCACTGTTTGTTCCGCGCTGCAGCATGATATAGAAAAGTCCGAAGAGCGGAGGAAAGCATGCAAGCAGAACGGCCTTTATGGATTCCGGACAGGGAAATTCTCGAGCGCAGCCCGATGGCTGAGTTCATCGCCTGGTGCGGGGAGCGCTTCGGGCGCAGCTTCCCCGACTATGATGCCTTTCACGACTGGTCGGTGACCGAGCGCGGCGATTTCTGGACCGCCGTATGGGAGCATTGCAAGGTGATCGGCGAAGGCGGAGAAAGGGCGCTCGTCGACGGCGACCGGATGCTCGACGCCCGCTTCTTTCCGGAAGCGAAGCTCAATTTCGCCGAAAACCTGCTGCGCAAGTCGGGGACCGGCGATGCCCTGATCTTCCGCGGCGAGGACCAGGTGAGCTATCGGCTGACCTGGGACGAACTGCGCGCCCTGGTGTCGCGTCTGCAACAGGCGCTGAAGGCGCAGGGGATCGGCGTCGGCGACCGCGTCGCCGCTATGATGCCGAATATGCCGGAGACGATCGCCCTCATGCTTGCGACCGCTTCGGTCGGCGCCATCTGGTCGTCCTGTTCGCCCGATTTCGGCGAGCAGGGCGTTCTCGATCGCTTCGGCCAGATCGCCCCCAAGCTCTTCGTCGTTTGCGACGGCTACTGGTATAACGGCAAGCGGCAGGACGTGGACGCGAAGGTGCGTGCGGTGGCCAAGGCGCTCGGGGCGCCGACCGTCATCGTTCCCTATGCGGGAGACAGTGCCGCGCTTGCGCCGACCGTCGATGGCGGGGTGACGCTTGCCGATTTCATCGCCGAATTCCAGGCCGGACCGCTTGCCTTCGAGCGCCTGCCGTTCAGCCACCCGCTCTATATACTGTTCTCCTCGGGCACGACCGGCGTACCCAAATGCATCGTCCATTCTGCCGGCGGAACGCTGCTGCAGCACCTCAAGGAACATCGCTTCCATTGCGGGCTGAGGGACGGCGAGCGGCTGTTCTATTTCACCACCTGCGGCTGGATGATGTGGAACTGGCTGGCCTCGGGCCTCGCCGTAGGCGCCACGCTGTGCCTCTATGACGGCTCACCTTTTTGCCCCGACGGCAACGTGCTCTTCGATTATGCCGCCGCCGAACGCTTCGCCGTGTTCGGCACGTCGGCGAAATATATCGACGCCGTGCGCAAGGGTGGATTCACCCCGGCAAAGACGCACGACTTGTCGTCCTTGCGGCTCATCACGTCCACCGGCTCGCCGCTTTCGCCGGAGGGCTTCTCCTTCGTCTATGACGGCATCAAGGCCGATGTCCAGCTCGCCTCGATTTCCGGCGGCACCGACATCGTCTCCTGCTTCGTGCTCGGCAATCCCCTGAAGCCCGTGTGGCGCGGAGAGATCCAGGGCCCCGGCCTCGGCCTCGCCGTCGATGTCTGGAACGACGAAGGCAAGCCGGTGCGCGGCGAAAAGGGCGAACTCGTCTGCACCAGGGCGTTTCCGTCGATGCCAGTCATGTTCTGGAACGATCCGGACGGTGCGAAGTATCGAGCCGCCTATTTCGACCGCTTCGACAACGTCTGGTGCCACGGCGATTTTGCCGAATGGACGCCGCATGGCGGCATCGTCATCCACGGCCGCTCCGACGCGACATTGAATCCCGGCGGCGTGCGCATCGGCACGGCGGAAATCTACAACCAGGTCGAACAGATGGATGAAGTCGCCGAAGCACTCTGCATCGGCCAGGACTGGGAGGACGATGTCCGCGTCGTCCTGTTCGTGCGGCTTGCCTCCGGAGTCGAGCTGACCGAAGGACTGACAAGGGAGATCAGGAACCGCATCCGGTCCGGCGCCTCGCCGCGGCACGTGCCGGCGAAGATCATCGCCGTCGCCGACATCCCTCGCACCAAGTCCGGCAAGATCGTCGAACTGGCTGTGCGCGACGTGGTGCACGGCCGACCGGTCAAGAACAAGGAAGCGCTGGCGAACCCGGACGCTCTCGACCTCTTCGCGGGGCTGGAGGAACTCAAGAGCTGAATTCGTCTATGACCTGCGTTCGAGCGACCGGGACACGAGGATGACGGGGACCATCCCGGCCAGGACGATGATCATCGCCGCAACGGAGGCGTCTTCCACCTTCGCCCGCGAGGCATCCTCGTAGACCAGCGTCGCGAGCGTATTGAAATTGAACGGACGCAGCATGATGGTCGCGGAAAGCTCTTTCATCGTCTCTATGAAGACGAGGAGCGCGGCCGTCAGCACTGCGGGCCGCATCATGGGCAGGAGGACCGCCCGCAGCGTCTGGCCGCTCGTGCGTCCGAGCGCGCGTGCGGCCATGTCCAGATGCGGCGACAGTTTCTGGAAGCCGGCCTCGAGCGTCCCTTCCGCCATGGTCAGGAACCGGACCGTGCAGGCATAGATGATGGCAAAGCCGGTGCCGCTCATGAGCAGGCCGGTGGAAATCCCGAAAAGCCCCCGCATCTCGGCGTCGATGGCGTTGTCCAGGGCCGCGAGCGGAAAGAGCACCCCGATTGCCAGGACCGTCCCGGGCACGCCATAGCCGAAGGAGGCGAGCCGCCCGGCGATATCGCTGATGCGCGAACGCCCGGTGCGCGCGGCATAGGCGAGCACGAAACCCAGGAGCACGGTCGCAAACGCCGTCAGGCCGGAGACGAGGATGCTGTGCAGCAGCGCACTCAGGAGGCGCGGCGCCAGGAACTGGTCGAGGCGTTTCAGGGCATAGTCGCCCAGAACGAGGAAGGGAACGGCAAAGCCCGACAGTGTCGGCAGAAGGCAGGCGGCCGTCGCTGCCCATTTCTTCCAGCCGGAAAGTTTCAGCCGCGCGGCATCGTGAACTGCGGCCGTGGTCTTCTGGCTCGCAAAGCGCTGTCTGCGGCGCGCCGCCCTCTCGACCATCATCAGCGCGATGACGAAAACCAGCATGATGCAGGCGATCTGCGCCGCGCCGGCGAGGCTGCCGCGGTTGAGCCAGGTGTCGAAGATGGAGAAGGTCAGGGTCTGCACGCCAAGAAATTCGACCGCCCCGATATCGTTCAGCGTTTCCATGGCAACGAGCGTGAGGCCGATCATGATCGCCGGCCGCGCCATCGGAAGCTGGACGCGAAAGAAGACCTTCAGCGGTCCGGCGCCGAGCGTCCGGGCTACGTCCGCGGCAGCGCGGCCCTGCATGAGGAACATGGAGCGGCAGGCGAGATAGATATAGGGATAGAGCACCGAGCTCAGCACGAGCACGGCCCCGCCGAGGGAGCGCACGTCGGGAAACCAGTAATCGCGGCTCGTCTGAAATCCGAAGAGGGCTCGGATCAGACCCTGCACAGGGCCGGTGAAGGTGAGCAGCTCCCCGAAGGCATAGGCCGAAAGATAGGCCGGTATGGCAAGCGGCAGCACCAGGGCCGCGGAAAGGAAGCGGCGTAACGGAAATTCATAGGTTGCCACCAGCCAGGCGGTGACGATGCCGATCACGGCGGTGGCGGTGCCGGTGAACAGGACCAGGAGAAGCGTGCGACCGGTTGCGCGCGGGATCACGTTTTCGATGAGATGCGGCCAGTCTGCGGTGCCGCCGGAAATGGCGAGCCACGCAATGGCAAGAATCGGCATGAGCACGACGGCGGAGGCGAGTCCGGCCCAGCCGGTGAGCAGCGGATGGTGAAGGCCGGTGCCGGAGCTGGCGTAGCGCCGCTTGAGGCTTTTGGCGGTGAAGTGCAAACGATCCGTCCGAAGCAATGCCGATCGAAATGACGAGTGAGGAAACGGCCCGCAGTTTCCTCAACCTTCGAGAACCGACAAACTGGTTCCTTCAGGTCAACATTTCCTTACAGCATTCGGTTTCAATTGGCCAAGACGCGTTGTGAGGGAAAGGATATTTCCACCAGTGTGCCCTCGTTCGGGGCCGAAGTGATGGCAAACTGCGCTCGGTTCGCTTCCGCCATCGCCTTCGTCAGCGGCAGGCCGAGGCCGGTGCCATCGCCACGCTTGCGGCCGCCGGTCGTGACCTGACGGAAGGGCTTCATCGCCTGGTCGAGCTCGTTGCGGGTCATGCCGATGCCGGTGTCGCGGATTCTCAGCATGACGCTGCCATTGGCCTCGTAGGACGTCGACACGACGATCTGGCCGCCCGACGGCGTAAAGCGGATGGCATTCGCGAGGATGTTCAGGGCGATCTGCTTGATCGAACGGTCGTCGGCGACGACTTCCGGCACGGAGCCCGACAGCGAGGTGCGGATGATCACGCGCTGGCTATTGGCCTGCGGCTGCACCAGCGACACGGCCTCGGAAACGGCCTCATTGAGATCAACGGCGCCGAAGTCGAGATCCATCTCGCCGGCCTCGATCTTCGAGATGTCGAGCAGATCGTTGACGATGTCGAGGACATGCCGTCCCGACCGGCCGATGTCGCCGGCATATTCGATATAGCGCGGATGGCCGATGGGGCCGAAATGCTCGCTGGCCATCATGTCGGAAAACCCGATAATGGCGTTGAGCGGCGTGCGGATCTCGTGGCTGACCCGGGCCAGGAATTCCGTCTTGTGAGCATTTGCCGTCTCGGCGGCGCGCTTGGCGTTGCGAAGTTCCTCTTCGGTCCGCTTCCACTGGGTGATGTCGCGGATGACGGCGCAATAACCATTGGAGGAGGAGAGCCGGCCGATGGTCATGAACAGCGGAATGAAGCCGCCGGCGGCCTCGCGGCCGATCACTTCCCGGCCATCGTTGAGCACGCTTGCGACGCCGTGGCCGGAAAGGCCCTGGAGATAGTCGATCACCGCCTTCTGGCTCTCATGGGCGAAGAGCGCGGCGAACGGCTTTCCGCGCATATCGGCCTCGTCATAGTCGAAAAGCGCGCTTGCGGAGCGGTTCATCGTCCGGATGTCGCCGTCCCGTCCGAGGACCACGACCCCATCGGTCGCGGTTTCCAGAATCGATCGGAGCTCGTCGATCTCCATCCGGAGCCGGCTTGCTTCTGCCGCTCCTTCGTCTTCGAGCGCCTGCTTCTCGGCTTCGCTTGCGCCGGCCGGGGTCAGCGCAAGCATCAGCGCGCTCTTTCCTTCCCAGCGGATCGAATGCAGGTGGGCGCCGACGGGAACGAGCCTGCCATCCTTGCGGACCAGCGTCATGGTTCCGTTCGGCTTTGCCGCGCCTGCCTCGTTTCCGAGAGCGAACAGGGCCTCGAGGCCACCCTCCTGCTCGAAGGCTTCGAGATCCTCATATCCGGTCAGCCGCAGGAATTCCGCATTGGCATGCAGCAAGGCGTCGCCATGGTGAACCAGCAACGCGACCGGCAGCCTGTCGAGGATCTCGCTGCTCATGGCTGCGCCGTTGCGTGCGGCGAGGCCGGGCTCCGTTGCCGCAGCAGGGGTCTCGCCCGCCGGCGTCGCATCGTGCCGTCCGCCTGGCGCCTCGGCTTCCTCCGTCTGTCGGCTTTCTTCCATGGCAGCCGGCGTGCTCAGGGAGGTGTCCGTTGCGTGCCGGCCTTCGGATTTGCCCTCCTGCGGCAGCGGTTGAGGGGCGAAATGCTCGCCGAGCTGCCTTGCAATCTCGCGGAAGGCCGCCTGCTCGCCGCGGGTCAGCGCGCCGGCTCCCGCCGGTCGGCGCTCGTCGAGGTCGATGACCTTGTCGGAGGCCTGCCGTCCGGCCGTTTCGACGACCCGCAGCGCGGGCTGTTCGCCGCGGAAAGGGTCTTCCGATACGTCCTGTGCAACCTCGGCCGCATCTTTCCCGCTCTCGGCGGCAGGGCCGGTCCTGGAGCCAGCTTCAGCCTGCGGCGCATCGGCGCCCTCAGCCGACATGTCGCTTGAAGCCTGCGCGATCTGCGCCGGTGCCGGCCGGTCGAGCGAAAGCCCGGCCGCCTTCGCGTCCGGCACGGCGTCGGCGACCCTGACAATGCCGAAGCCGCGGAAGCCGTCGAACTCGCGCGAACGGGAATAGGTGGGAAGGGCGGCGAGATCGACCGGCACCTTGAGATTGGTTCCCTGGACCGGCCAGAAGATCGTTTTGCCGGACCAGGTATCGCGGCGGTGCAGAAGCTCGTTGATCTTGTCGTCGGGGTCGAGATCGTAGCGGTCGGCGAGATCGGTGAAGGTCACGCCGATCACGTCGGCGGCCTTCGGGCCGACGGCTGACGCGAACTCTTCGGAGATTTCGCTGAAACGTCCCTCCGCGTCGATCTTCCAGACGAACCGAACCGCCCGTCCGCCGGCCGCAAACGCAAAGTCGGCGGTTTCGCCGCCACGATTCGCATCGCCAGCCGGTTCGCCGGAAGCCGGTTCGGCTTCAAGCGGCGTTTCAGGCTCGGCGAGATCGGCCGCCTCGGCCTCGTCCTTCGGAGCGAGCTCCCCTTGCGCATCCTCCGCGGTGCCGTTCTCGACAGGCACTTCGTGTTCTCTCGCTGCAGCCGCCTCCGGGGCCTCGGCTTCCTCAACGGGCGCCTCCGCCTGGTCCGTCTCCGCCGGTGTCGCGGACGGAGGAACCGCCTCTCGTGTTTCGCTCGACGGCGCAGGTGCGGCGGGGATCGCCTGCTCCTGCGCTGTTTCGCCGACGGCCTCTCCGGTCTCCGGTTTTTCGAGGATTGCCTCCACCGCGAAGAGCAGGTGGAGGGCCGGGTGGTCCGAAATCTTGCCGACTGCAGCCGGCAGGCGCCCTTTTTCCGTCGCGACCGGACGCTTGATCAGGCGATCCTTGTCGTTCGCAGCGGCTGCAACGAGCGTTCGGCGAATATCCGCCGAAAGGCCAAGACTCTCGAAGCCGGGCGAGCCGGCAATGATGGACCCGTCGCTATCGAGCACGGCCATGTGCGTGTCCGGGCCGTCGAGCCCGGCAATCATAGCCTCTGCGCGGGCCTCGGCCGAAAGCGCCTTGCCGTTGTTCGGCGCGGTGAACAAAATTGCCTCTTCCCCGGGCGCGATGCGGATCATCTCCACGGCGGCGTTGAGCGGAAGCCGGCGAAAGCCCGATGCCATACGGATCAGAAGCTGCCGGCGGTCCCCGACGGCCGCGAGCTGCGCCGCGGCGGCGCGCAGCTGGCGAAGCGAAAGATCGCTCGGATCGAGGTCGGTATCGATGAAATCGTAGACCGAGGCCGTCCCGAACAGCTTTGCGCCCTGGTCGTTGGCCCATAGCACCCGCGCGACACTCTTCGAAAAAAGGACGGACGCATCCCCCCGGGCAAAATGCTCCCGCACCCGTGCATGCACGGCAATGTCGATGAAGGGGTACTGTCTTTCGGGCATCGGCAGACCTACTGACGGATCGCTTGCGCGTTAACGCTCTATTAATACCCAGCCCATCGGCGAGGGTCCAGCAACGGTGCGGCCTCGGCCACGTCTTTCGGCGCGGAAGGTTAATGTGCACGGTTTATTGTGCGATGCACAAATTTATTGCAACGCACAACAAAATCGGCTATAGAACCGTCATCAATCAAAACGGCGCCTCTGAAGAGGGCCACACCAAGGAGCGCATGAAATGGCTACCAGGAAGACCGAAGACGCATTTTCCCTCTCTTTCGACCCGACCAAGTTTGCCGACAGCTTCCGCGAGTTCGCCGAAAAGGGCGCCGCGCAGTCGAAGGAAGCCTACGCCAAGATGAAGACCGCGACCGAGGAAGCAGCGAAGACTGTCGAAGCGACGGTCGAGAGCGCTCAATCGGGCACCGTCGAACTCGGCCTCAAGGCCATCGACGCGCTGCGCACCAATGCCGAAAGCTCGCTCTCGCACATGGAAGCTCTGCTCGGCGTAAGGTCGCTCTCCGAACTCGTCGAACTGCAGACCGCCTTCATCCGCAAGCAGGCAGAGCTTGCCGTCGAGCAGGCGAAGACGATGCAGGAAGCAACGCGCAAGGTCGCCGAGAACGTTGCCAAGCCCGGCAAGGATGCCGCGGAAAAGGCGATGTCCAGCCTCAAGAAGGGCTGATCGGCCGCGCCGTATCAATCGGATTCGAAGCAAAGACCGGGTGGCTTGCCATCCGGTCTTTTTGCTGGATAATCTGAACTTAAGGCTTGCAAATCGGTGTGAGTGACCGTATGTGAGCCGCCAAGCGACGACCCGAATAACATTGGAGTCGCCTGTCGAGTGCGGTTGTAGCTCAGTTGGTTAGAGCGCAGGTTTGTGGCACCTGAGGTCGGTGGTTCGAGACCACCCAACCGTACCATTTCTTTCAAGACATACCCTTCCAGCCGGTCCACGATCCGCAAGGCTCGTGTTTGTGGTCGAACGCCCAGGCGGCGAAAGAGCCGATAGGTTATTACCGTGCTTCCGGAGGAAGTGGGGGCAGTAGCTGCTCCACGAACATCGCAAAAAGTTCCCGCTGGCTCGAGATGTTCAGTCTCTTGTAGATGTTCTGCCTATGCAGTTTGACGGTTCCTTCCGTCACGGAGAGTATCTGTCCAATCGCATAATTGCTGTTCCCCCTCAGAATAAGCTGCACGATTCGCCGCTGCTGGTAAGTAAGGCGATCCTCGCAAAACGAAGCGAAGGCCGTCTCCATGAGGTCGTCCAGACGGAGCTGACGGTCATTCGCGCGCGCATCGCGCCAGTGCGAGCGCACCGTTTCGCGAACGAAGGGCTCGATCTGCTTCAGTCTTTCCACCTCGTCGGCTGAAAAGGGAAGGCCTTGCGAACGCATGAGCGAATACACGGCATTGAAGCCTCCCTCCAGCGGGATGAGAAAGCCGATTTCCTCCACGAGTGAGCCGGCCTGCATGGAGATGCAGGGGTGAACCTCTCTGGAACTGTAGAATTCGGAATCGAAGAATTCGTCCGGGGCGAGCTCCCGCATTCGCCAGATCCCCGGCTGAAGGTTCTCTGTGCAGGCAGTGTAGAAAGGGTCGAACAGATATGCGCCGTCGAGATAGGCTTTGAGCGCCGAGGCCTCGGCATGCTGCCGATAGCCGTCGTGCAAGAGCAGCGGCCTTGAATCAAAGGGGAAGCCGAAGATCGCCGACAGGTCGAACGGTGCCACTCTCGCGAGCATGTCGTCGAGCGCGTCCGGCAATGTCGGCCTGCCGATCTGTCCCACGACAGTGGCAATGGCCGATAGGTCTGGCACTTCGGTCTTCTGCACTCGATCCTCGTTGCGTCGGGGATGTGGCCCCGACCTTATCACCTTTGGAATATAGACTGCTTCGTCACGCTGCGGCAATCTGACCAAGTGGAACAAGCATCATAGCTGCCTTAGCCGACCGGGACATCAAGACGCCGAGAGAGCCGTCCTCCAGTCCGCGCCGGCAGGCAGCACGACGACGGCTGGAGGAGCACGTGGCTGGTCGACTGGACGGAAAAATTGCGCTTATCAGCGGCGGGGCAGGGGGGTGTGGTCTCGCCGCCACCGAACTTTTCGCTCGGGAGGGCGCAGCGGTCGGGATCGTGGATCTCCCGCAGAGCGATGGCGAGGCCATCGCCGCCCGCCTCCGCAGCGAGGGCTTCAGAGCGGCATTCGCCTCGGCCGACGTGTCGGACGAACGTCAGGTAACGCAAGCGGTGGAGAGGGTTTCGGGAGAACTCGGACCGATCACGGTCCTGTTCAATCACGCGGGCACCATCGTCATTCGGCCGTTTCTGGAGACCACGGTCGACGAGTGGGACCGGCTGATGGCCGTCAACGTGCGCAGCATGTTCCTTATGACCCGCGCCGTCCTTCCCCAGATGATCGACGCCGGAGGCGGATCGATCGTCTGCACCTCTTCCATATCGGCGGTGGCCGCAACGCCGATGGAGGTCCTTTACAATACGACCAAGGGGGCGTGCCACATGTTCGCCCGATCCGTCGCCGTGGAGTTCAGGGATCGGAACATCCGGTGCAATGCGGTTTGCCCCGGTTTCATCCAGACGGCGCACGGCCAAAGGGAAGTCGAGGAGTTGACCCGCTACGGGGTCGATGTCTCCGAGGCGGCGATCGCCGCCCAGCAGGGGCGGATGTGCCGGCCGGACGAGGTCGCCAAGGCCGCCCTTTATCTTGCGAGCGACGACGCAAGCTTCGTCAGCGGCGCCCATCTGTTCGTCGACAATTGTTTTACAGCGGTGTGAGGGGAGAAACATGGCTTTCGAGAAAGGTGGAGTCTGGCGGAACTGGGTAGGCAATCAGTACTGCGTATCGCAATACAAGGCCTCGCCCGAAACCGAATCCGAATTGGCCGAGCTGGTCGCAGAGGCGGACAGGCGGGATCTCGGAGTGCGCGTTTCGGGTTCGGGCCACTCCTTCACGCCGGTCGTCGGGACCAGCGGTCTCCTTTTGTCGCTGGCAAATCTCAGGGGCGTTCAGAACGTCGACAAGGCGCGCAAGCAAATTACCGTAGCAGGCGGAACGCGCATCAACGAGGTGGGCAAGACGCTGAAGCAGCACGGACTGTCGCTGATCAATCAGGGCGATATCGACAGCCAGGCGGTGGCCGGCGCCTTTACCACCGGAACCCACGGGACCGGGATCAAGCTCGGAAACATGGCGTCTTCGATCGCCGGGATGAGGATCGTCAAGGCGAACGGGGAAATTCTCGACATCGATGGGAGCAACGAAGAACTGCTCCACGCGGCCCAAGTCTCGGTCGGCACGCTCGGCGTCATCTCCTCCATGACGCTCAACGTCATGGACGCCTATAACCTGCACGAGCGGCTGTGGCGTGACGACTTCGAGACCTGCATGGAGCGCCATGACGAACTGGCCGCAAATCACCGGCATTTCGGATTTTTCTGGTGCCCGACGCCGGAAAGCCGTCACCTCTACTGCCTGCCGGATACCTCGGCCGTCTCGTCCACGAACAAATTGGCCGATGTCTGCGAAATGAAGGTGATGGATATCACCGACGCGGCGCCCATGGAGAGCGAGTTCGAAAAGATCGCCTACAGTTCGGAAGTCTATCCCATCGAATACGTCCCCAACTTCGTCGAACTCGAATATGCGGTGCCCCTCGAACACGGCAAGGCAGCGGTCAGAGCCGTGCGCGATCTCATGCTCAACAAGCATACGAACTGCATCTATCCGATCGAATATCGCTTCACCGCCGGCGATCCGGCGTGGATGAGCCCCTTCCATCACCAGGACAGCATCACGCTTTCCGTCTCGGGGGGCCCGGGGATCGATTACTGGGCGTTTCTGAAGGACGTCGACCAGATCCTGCGCGGATACGACTCGCGGCCGCATTGGGGGAAGATGCATTTCCTCGACACCGACGATGTGACGCATCTCTATCCGCGCGCCGGGGACTTCCGTTCGCTACGAAGGGAACTGGACCCGAAGGGGCGCTTCCTGAACGACCATCTGAAGATGCTGCTCGGCTGACGTTCATGATGTCAGGTCGAGTTCAGACGCGGGATGCGGGCGAAACCGCATACAGTTTTCCTCACCCCGCTCTAAACGAATATCTGATGCTCCGCCGTCACCAGTTCCTGCAGAAACGCTGCGACCGTACGCACGCGCACCAGGTCGCGGGCGCTCTCGTGATAGGTCGTCCAATAGGCGCGGCGGATCGTCGTTTGGGGGAGCAGGCGTACAAGCTCCGGATATTGCCGGGCGATGTAGTTATGCAGGATGCCGATGCCAGCGCTGGAGCGGGCGGCTTCGGTCTGGCCGGTGGCGCTTGAGATTTCGAAGGAGGCGTTCCAGCTGCGCATGACCTCGCTGGAGAAATTGAGCGACGGTGTGAAGATCAGATCCTCCACATAGCCGATCCGCCGATGGTTCTTGAGATCGTCGACAGTCCCGGGTGTGCCGTAGCGGCCAAGATATTCTGCCGATGCGTAGAGGCCCAGTGTATAATCGGTAAGCTTGGACGAGACGAGCCGCCCCTGTTCCGGCCGTTCGATGGTAATCGCGATATCGGCCTCGCGCTGCGACAGCGAGAAGGAGCGCGGAACAGGAACGAGCTGGAGCTTCAATTCCGGGTAACGTGCCGTGAGCCGCCCGAGACGCGGCGCCAGGAACGAGACGCCGAAACCATCAGGGGCGCCGATGCGCACCGTGCCCGCGATCGCCGTATCGATCCGCCCGACCTGCGATTGGGCGGCGAGCATCTCGGTTTCCATGCGCTCGGCCGCGGCAAAGAAGACCTCGCCTTCGGCCGTTAGTTCGCAGCCGTTGGGACGCCGGATGAGGAGCTTCGCTTTCAGCTTTTCCTCGAGTGCGGTAACCCGCCGGCTGAGCGTCGCGTGATTGATGCCGAGCCTTTTCGAGGCGGCGAGGATCTGGCCCGTCCGCGCGACGGCCAGAAATACCCGGACGTCGTCCCAGTTCATGCGAGCGCTTTCATGGACTTTAATTTGCGCACAACGGTTCCTGAAATTCGGAAATTGAATTGTTGAAATCGTAGTGCGATCATGAGGGCACAATCAAGGGTCAGGAGAAACACTCATGTATGAACTCGGTCATTTCATCGACGGCAAGCGCGTTGCCGGCACGAGCGGTCGCGTCAGCAACATCTTCAACCCGGCAACGGGCGAAGTTCAAGGCACCGTGGCGCTGGCGAGCGACGCGGACCTGGCCGCCGCCGTCGAGAGCGCCAAGGCTGCCCAGCCCAAATGGGCCGCAACCAACCCGCAGCGCCGCGCCCGCGTCTTCATGAAGTTCGTCCAGCTCCTGAACGACAACATGAACGAGCTGGCCGAGATGCTTTCCCGCGAGCACGGCAAGACCATCGACGACGCCAAGGGCGACATCGTGCGCGGCCTCGAAGTCTGCGAATTCGTCATCGGCATTCCACACCTGCAGAAGAGCGAATTCACCGAAGGCGCCGGTCCCGGCATCGACATGTACTCGATCCGCCAGCCGGTCGGCGTCGGCGCCGGCATCACCCCGTTCAACTTCCCCGGCATGATCCCGATGTGGATGTTCGCCCCGGCGATCGCCTGCGGCAATGCATTCATCCTCAAGCCTTCCGAACGCGATCCCTCCGTGCCGATCCGCCTTGCCGAACTGATGATCGAAGCCGGTCTGCCGGCGGGCATCCTCAACGTCGTCAACGGTGACAAGGGCGCGGTGGATGCGATCCTGACGCATCCCGATATCGCCGCCGTTTCCTTCGTCGGCTCGACCCCGATCGCCCGCTACGTCTATGGCACGGCGGCGATGAACGGCAAGCGTGCGCAATGCTTCGGCGGCGCAAAGAACCACATGATCATCATGCCGGACGCCGACCTTGACCAGGCGGCCAACGCCCTCATCGGCGCCGGCTACGGTTCCGCGGGCGAGCGCTGCATGGCGATCTCGGTCGCCGTTCCGGTCGGCGAGGAAACCGCAAACCGGCTGATCGACAAGCTTGTTCCGATGGTCGAAAGCCTGCGCATCGGTCCCTATACCGACGAAAAGGCCGATATGGGCCCCGTCGTCACCAAGGAGGCGGAGCAGCGCATCCGCAGCCTGATCGACAGCGGCATCGAGCAGGGTGCGAAGCTCGTGGTCGACGGCCGCGACTTCAAGCTGCAGGGCTATGAGAACGGCCACTTCATCGGCGGCTGCCTCTTCGACGACGTCACACCCGACATGGACATCTACAAGACCGAAATCTTCGGACCCGTCCTGTCGGTCGTCCGCGCCAGGAATTACGAAGAGGCCCTGTCGCTGCCGATGAAGCACGAATACGGCAACGGTGTCGCCATCTACACCCGCGACGGCGATGCGGCGCGCGACTTCGCCTCCCGCATCAATATCGGCATGGTCGGCGTCAATGTTCCGATCCCGGTTCCGCTCGCCTACCATTCCTTCGGCGGCTGGAAATCCTCGTCCTTCGGCGACCTCAACCAGCATGGGCCGGACTCGATCAAATTCTGGACGCGGACGAAGACGATCACATCCCGCTGGCCGTCCGGCATCAAGGATGGAGCCGAGTTCTCGATACCGACGATGCGATAACGCGGCAGCGAACGCCTGCTTCGACCGGGGCCTCCTTCGGGAGGCCCTCCGATTGGATCGAGGAGGCGGCGCGAATAACCGTTCGTCCCACTGGAGCCGTCACGAAAACGGCGGGCATGCGCCCGCCGTCCTCGTATTGCTTAGATCGTCGGTCTCAGTCCTGCGGGCCGTCGTTGTAGCCGATCTTGTCGACGATTTCCGAGGCCTTCTTGCGGTTTGCCGCGATTTCCGCAAGCGGCAGCGTGTCCGGCTTGATCTCACCGAAGGACTTCACGACTTCCGACGGTTCGGCGCCCGGCAGAACCGGATACTCGAAGACCTGTTCGGCATAGATTTTCTGCGCTTCGCCTTCCGACAGGAATTCCATGAGCTTGAGGGCATTTTCCTTGTTCGGCGCGTTCTTGGCGAGCGCCATGCCGGAGATGTTCACATGCGTGCCCCGGTCCTTGGTGTTCGGGAACAGCACCTTGATCGCCGAAGCCCATTCCTTCTGCTCGGGCTCCTTCTCGTTGGTGATCATAAGGCCGACATAGTAGCTGTTGCCGAGCGCAATGTCGCATTCGCCGGCGAAGATCGCCTTGGCCTGGTCGCGATCGCCGCCGTCCGGCTTCTTGGCGAGATTGTTCCTGAGGCCGGTCAGCCATTTTTCCGCTTCGGCTTCGCCGTGGTGGGCGATCATGGAGGCGAACAGGCTGACATTATAGGAGTGCTGGCCGTCGCGGGTGCAGATCTTGCCCTTCCACTTCGGGTCGGCGAGTTCCTCATAGGTGATGTCGTCCTGCGCGACGCGCTCCTTCGAGGCATAGACGACGCGGCCGCGTGTCGTCAGGCCGAACCAGTTGCCGTCCGGATCCCGGAAATGGTCGGGAATGTCCTTGTTGATGGTCTCGTTGACGACCGGCTGCGTCACGCCCGCGTCCTTCGCTTCGGTCAGGCGGCTGATGTCCACGGTCAGAATCACGTCGGCTGGAGAGTTTGCGCCTTCCGCCTGGATGCGCTCGACAAGACCCTTGTCGAGGAAGAGGACGTTGGTCGTAATGCCCGTCTTCTCGGTGAAGGCGTCCAAAAGCGGCTTAATGAGGTCCGGCTGCCGGTAAGAGTAGATGTTGACCTCTCCGTCGGCTCGGACCGCCGTAGAGGCAAGAAACGTCGCCGCTATGGACAGCGCTCCGATCAGCGCTTTTGAAATTTGCATGGTGCTCTCTCCTTTTTCGTGTTTTAAACTTAACTAACTCAATCATATTTCTGCCGTCCGCCGGCGCGTCAGTCAACAGCGAAAAGGTAAAGAGATAACCTTCGTGAATATTTCCACTTTTTGGAATTGTTCCAAACTGCGATCCGTCCTATATGATGAGGCACGAATTTATCGAATCCGGAGCAAAAAATGCGTCTGACGAAGCAAACCAACTACGCGGTACGCATGTTGATGTACTGTGCTGCGAACGGCGAGAAGCTCAGCCGCATTCCCGAGATTGCCAGGGCTTACGGCGTATCCGAGCTGTTCCTCTTCAAGATTCTGCAGCCGCTCACGAGAGCCGGCCTGGTCGAGACGGTGCGCGGCCGCAACGGCGGCGTCCGCCTGCCGAAGCCGGCGTCGGAGATCACCCTTTTCGACGTCGTCAAAGTCACGGAAGACAGTTTCGCCATGGCGGAATGCTTCGAGGCGGGCGAGATCGACTGCCCGCTGGTGGACAGCTGCGGCCTCAACGCCGCGCTGCGCAAGGCGCTGAACGCCTTTTTCGAAGTGCTTCAGGGGTACACGATCGACGACCTGGTCAAGGCCAGGCCGCAGATCAACTTCCTCCTGGGCCTGGAAGAGCCGGTGCGCCCGCAGACCTCGGCCGCCTGAGTTCACTCGCGTCTGCGAGCTTGTGGCCGAGAGGCTCTGCCCTGAAGCAGCGTGAGAGCGGGACGGAAAACCCGCGTACGCTGGCGGCAACTCATCCGCGAACTGCTGCTTCCAGTCGACAGGTCTTGCTTCCGGCGGGCGATCTCGGCACCTTGAAGGTAGCGAGCATTTTCGAGGTCGAATGTTTCCCTTCGACAGCGCAGCTTAGAGTTTATCTGCATTCCCCTTGAGAGTTCGCGACTCGCATTGCTTGCCCCGGAACCGCGGCTGCCGGCGAAAGTCGGGGATAGTTCCGCATGCTCTGTTTGCGGAAGAATTTTTCGCATAGACAAAATTCCAAAGCGACTTATTGCATTGCGACGCCAAATGTCGTTCCATCCGCCCTTGACCGGGTGTAAACGTCATGCCGTGTCAGATAAATTGCGAGAACAAAAACAAATCTGGGAAGCAAGCTCATGAAAAAGCTCACTACTCTCTTGGCAGCGACGGCGATTGCCACGCTGATGGCCGGCACCGCCTGGTCGAAAACGTTCGTCTTCTGCTCGGAAGGGTCGCCGGAGGGCTTTGATCCCGGCCTCTATACGGCCGGCACGACCTTCGACGCTGCCGCGCATACCGTCTACAGCCGTCTTCTCGAGTTCAAGAAGGGCACGACGGAGACCGAGCCCGGGCTCGCCGAAAGCTGGACGATTTCCGACGACGGCCTTGAATATACTTTCAAGCTGCGTCCCGGCGTCAAGTTCCAGACGACCGAGTTCTTCACCCCCACTCGTGAACTGAACGCCGACGATGTGATCTTCTCGATCGAGCGCCAGTGGAAGTCCGACCATCCGTGGCACGGCTACGTAAGCGGCGGTTCCTGGGAATATTTCGCCGGCATGGGCCTGCCGGAACTGCTCGAGTCGGTCGAGAAAGTCGACGACATGACGGTCAAGATCAAGCTGAAGCGCAAGGAAGCGCCGTTCCTCGCCAACCTTGCCATGCCCTTCGCTTCGATCATGTCGAAGGAATATGCCGACAAGCTGCAGGCCGAAGGCAAGATGAACCAGCTCAACCAGATGCCGCTCGGCACCGGTCCTTTCGCCTTTGTCGGCTACCAGCAGGACGCGGTCATCCGCTACAAGGCTCATCCGGACTTCTGGGGCGGAAAACAGAAGATCGATGATCTGGTCTTCGCGATCACCACGGATGCGGCCGTTCGCTTTCAGAAGCTGCAGGCCGGCGAATGCCACCTGATGCCCTATCCGAACGCGGCCGATGTGGAAGCCATGAAGGCCGATCCGAACCTCAAGGTGATGGAGCAGGCCGGCCTCAACGTCGCCTATCTCGCCTACAACACGACGCAGGCGCCTTTTGACAAGGTCGAAGTGCGCAAGGCCCTGAACAAGGCGATCAACAAGCAGGCGATCGTCGATGCCGTCTTCCAGGGACAGGCGCAGCCGGCGGTCAACCCGATTCCGCCGACGATGTGGTCCTATAACGAACAGATCGAAGACGACACCTACGATCCGGAAGCGGCCAAGAAGATGCTCGAGGATGCCGGCGTCAAGGACCTTTCGATGAAGGTCTGGGCAATGCCTGTCGCGCGTCCCTACATGCTGAACGCCCGTCGCGCCGCCGAACTGATGCAGGCGGACTTTGCAAAGGTCGGCGTCAAGGTCGAAATCGTCTCCTACGAATGGGCGGAATATCTCGAGAAGTCCAAGGCGAAGGACCGCGACGGTGCGGTCATCCTCGGCTGGACGGGCGACAATGGCGACCCGGACAACTTCCTCGACACTCTGCTCGGTTGCGATGCCGTCGGCGGCAACAACCGCGCGCAGTGGTGCAACAAGGAGTTCGACGACCTCGTCACGAAGGCGAAGGAAGCATCCGACGTCGCAGAGCGCACCAAGCTCTACGAGGAAGCGCAGGTCATCTTCAAGCGCGAAGCTCCCTGGGCAACGCTCGACCACTCGCTCTCCATCGTCCCGATGCGCAAGAATGTCGAAGGCTTCGTGCAGAGCCCGCTCGGCGACTTTGCTTTCGACGGCGTTGATATTGTAGAGTAATCTTATCGACAGATCCGAAGGGGGCGTTTGCCGCTGGCGAGCGCCCCTCTTCCTTTTTGCCAGTGCCGCCACTCATGCGGGCACGGTTGGCATGAGGTTTGACTATGTTCCGATTCCTTCTGGGGCGTTTGGCAGTGCTGATCCCGACTTTCATCGGGGTTTCCATCATCGCCTTTTCCTTCATCCGCCTGCTTCCCGGCGATCCCGTGGCGCTGCTTTCCGGCGAACGGGTGATGTCGCCGGAGCGGCACGCCGAGATCTCCCACCAACTGGGCTTCGACCGCCCCATCGTCATGCAGTACCTGGATTATCTCTGGGGCGTTCTGCAGGGCGACTTCGGAACGTCGATCGTCACCAAGAAGCCGGTGATCGATCAGTTCATGGAGCTCTTCCCGGCGACCGTCGAGCTGTCGCTCTGCGCCATCATCTTCGCGGTGGTCGTCGGCATCCCCGCTGGTGTCGTCGCGGCAGTCAAGCGCGGGTCCATCTTCGACCAGATCATCATGGGCACCGCGCTCATCGGCTTCTCGATGCCGATCTTCTGGTGGGGCCTGCTGCTGATCATCGTCGTCTCCGGCATTCTGCAGTGGACGCCGGTGTCCGGGCGTATCTCGTTGATGTTCTTCTTCCCGTCGGTCACCGGCTTCATGCTGATCGACTCGCTATTGTCCGGCCAGGAAGGGGCGTTCCAGTCGGCCTTCAATCACCTCATCCTGCCGACGATCGTTCTCGGCACCATTCCGCTCGCCGTCATTGCGCGCCAGACCCGCTCTGCAATGCTCGAAGTGCTTTCCGAGGACTATGTGCGCACGGCACGTGCCAAGGGGCTCTCCACCTTCCGTGTGGTCGGCATTCATGCGCTGCGCAATGCGATGATCCCTGTCGTCACCACCATCGGCCTGCAGGTCGGTGTGATGCTGGCGGGCGCGATCCTGACGGAGACGATCTTCTCCTGGCCGGGGATAGGCAAATGGATGGTCGATTCGGTCTTCCGGCGCGACTATGCCGTCATACAGGGCGGGCTTTTGATCATCGCCGCGGTCATCATGCTGGTGAACCTCGCCGTGGATCTGCTCTACGGCCTGATCAACCCCCGCATCCGGCACTGAGGAGAGCGATATGACCGAAGTTACCGCGACAACCGCCATATCGACCGATCCGACGCGCCGGGCGCGTCTCGCCGAATTCTGGTACTATTTCTCGGAGAACCGCGGCGCCGTTATCGGCCTGTTCTTCTTCCTGTTCCTGGTGCTGCTCGCCATCTTCGCTCCGCTGGTGGCACCCCATAACCCGACCATCCAGTTCCGCGAGGCGGTGCTGCTCCCGCCCGTCTGGCAGGAAGGCGGCCGCGCGACTTTCCTGCTCGGGACCGACGCCGTGGGCCGCGATATGCTCTCCCGTCTCATCTACGGCACACGGTTCTCGCTCTTCGTGGGCGTCATCGTGACGGTTCTGTCCCTGACGGGCGGAATCCTCGTCGGCGTCATCGCCGGCTATTTCCGCGGGTGGATCGACACGGTCATCATGCGGATCATGGACATCATCCTGGCCTTCCCGTCGCTCCTGCTGGCGCTCGTCCTGGTGGCGGTGCTGGGGCCGGGCCTCACCAATGCGATGATCGCGATCGCGCTGGTTTTCCAGCCGCATTTCGTCCGCCTGACGCGGGCGGCGGTGATGACGGAGAAAACGCGCGACTACGTCGTGGCGGCGAAGGTCGCCGGAGCCGGACATGCGAGGCTGATGTTCAAGACCATCCTGCCGAACTGCATGGCCCCGCTCATCGTCCAGGCGACGCTCTCGTTTTCGAGTGCGATCCTCGATGCGGCGGCACTCGGCTTCCTGGGTATGGGTGCGCAGCCGCCGACGCCGGAATGGGGAACGATGCTGGCGGAAGCACGCGAATTCATCCTCCGTGCCTGGTGGGTCGTGACGCTTCCCGGCCTCGCTATCCTCGTGACCGTTCTGGCAATCAATCTGATGGGCGACGGCCTGCGCGACGCACTCGACCCCAAGCTGAAGAGGTCCTGACATGGCGCTTCTCGAAATCGAAAACCTCGTCGTCGAATTCCAGACGGCGTCCGGGCCGTTCCGAGCCGTCGACGGCGTCTCGCTCAAGGTGCATGAGGGCGAGGTCCTGGCGATCGTCGGGGAATCGGGCTCCGGCAAATCCGTGTCCATGCTTGCCGCCATGGGGCTTCTGCCCTGGACCGCCAAGGTGACCGCGGACAAGCTCGCCTTCAACGGACGGGATCTATTGAAGATGCCGGCCTCCGACCGTCGCAAGATCGTCGGCAAGGACATTGCGATGATCTTTCAGGAGCCCATCGCCAGCCTCAATCCGTGCTTCACGGTCGGTTTCCAGATCGAGGAAGTGCTGCGCATACATATGGGTCTCGACCGGGCAGCGCGGCGCAAGCGCGCGATCGAGCTGTTCGATGCGGTCGGCATTCCCGACCCCGCCGAGCGCCTCGGGCACTTTCCGCACCAGATGTCGGGCGGGCAGTGCCAGCGCGTGATGATCGCCATCGCGCTTGCCTGCAACCCGAAACTGCTCATCGCAGACGAGCCGACGACCGCACTGGACGTGACGATCCAGAAGCAGATCCTCGATCTCCTGATGAAGCTGCAGCAGGAATACCGCATGGGCCTCATCATGATCACCCATAACATGGGCGTCGTAGCGGAGACGGCGGATCGCGTCATCGTGCAGTACAAGGGCCGGAAGATCGAAGAGGCGGATGTCCTTTCGCTGTTCGAGTCGCCGAAGAGCAATTATACCCGCGCGCTTCTCTCGGCCTTGCCGGAGAATGCGACGGGAGACCGGTTGCCGACGATTTCCGAACTTTTCAATGAGCAACAGATGCTCGAGGGAGCTGCTCGATGACCCATGTTCTCGAAGCCCGCAACCTGGTGCGCGACTATCATATTCCCGGAAACCTGTTCCGTGCGGCGCGCACCGTTCATGCGCTGAAGGGCGTAAGCTTCACGCTCGACGAGGGCAAGACGCTCGCGATCGTGGGCGAAAGCGGCTGCGGCAAGTCTACGCTCGGACGCATCATCACGCTCATCGACCCGGCGACGGCGGGCGAGCTGTCGATCGACGGCAAGACGGTCGACATCGCGCGCGAGGGGCTGACGGCGGAGATGCGCCGCAAGGTTCAGATCGTCTTTCAGAACCCTTACGGCTCCCTCAATCCTCGCCAGAAGATCGGCGATATTCTCGCGGAACCGCTCATCATCAACACCAAGGTTCCGGCAGGCGAACGCCGAGAGCGGGCAATGGCGATGTTGAAGAAGGTCGGCCTCGAGGAGAAGCACTACAATCGCTATCCGCACATGTTCTCCGGCGGCCAGCGGCAGCGCATTGCGATTGCCCGTGCGCTGATGCTCAATCCTAAGCTTCTGGTTCTGGATGAGCCGGTTTCGGCGCTCGACCTCTCCGTACAGGCGCAGGTTCTGAACCTGCTCGCCGATCTGCAGGACGAATTCAAGCTCACCTATGTCTTCATCAGTCACGATCTGTCGGTGGTGCGCTACATCGCCGATGACGTAATGGTGATGTATTACGGCGAAGCGGTCGAGTATGGCAGCCGGGACGCGGTATTCTCCGACCCGCAGCACGATTATACGAAGACGTTGTTCGCGGCGACGCCGCGGGCGGATGTTGCCAGCATCAAGGCCCGGCTCGCCCGGAAGAATGCCGCCTGAGCGGAAATACGTATCACCCAAATGCCGGCAGACCGTTGTTCGGCCCAACACCAGGATGAGGATTATGGAAATCAAGCGTTTCGAAAGCGGCTCGAGGATGAGCCAGGCCGTGGTCTACAACAACACGGTCTATCTCGCCGGCCAGGTCGGCAATGTCGGCGACGACGTCGTCACCCAGACGAAGCAGGCGCTGGCGGAGGTCGATCGTCTGCTGGCGCTCGCAGGCACGGACAAGACGCGCATTCTTTCCGCGACCGTCTGGCTCGCCGACATGGCGGATTTCGCCAAGATGAATTCGGTCTGGGACGCCTGGGTGCCTCAGGGCCACGCGCCGGCGCGCGCGACCGGCGAAGCGAAACTCGCAACCCCGGAATATCTCGTCGAAGTCATCGTGACGGCAGCTCTCTAAGACGTTTCACGCAAGCAGATATACGCTCCACTTTCCCCGCCGTCGGCCCCTCGGCCGGCGGCGTTTTGCTGCCGTCCTTACACGCTTGTCGCGCAGGAACGATTTCCGCAGTTGCGGCGTTTATCGGTGCGTTCCGCAAGGAGGATGAGACATGCTCTACCGGATGCCAGGACCCGTCGTGACGTGCCGGTATTCGGCATGGATCTCTTCCCGCGCACGCCGCAGGGCGTGGCCTAAACATTGCTGATCACCATCGGTGGGCCTGGCCTGCTTTCCGCCACGCTTCACCTGTCCCGCTTGAGCGACATTGAGCAAGGCTTCGCGGGGGCATCCGCGGTGGAGTGCGCCACCTCCTTCCCGCATTCGCGAACGAACTGTTCGCCGCACGAGCGTTTGAGAGGTAGGTGCCGATGGACATAGTCGGGCGGACGACGGCCGAGCGTCGACGAAAGCGCGAAGCGGAGAGGGAAATCGCGCTAGCCGAGGCATCGGCGATCGTCGCCCGAAAGCGCGACAGCATCGATCTCGCCGGCGCCTGGAGCGTCATCGGTCTGTTCGTGATCGCCTGCGCGGCCGTCGTCTATGCGATGGAAGCGATCCTCCTGCCGATCACGCTCGCCGTCGTCATCGGCATCGTTCTCGGCCGCGCTGCCGATGAACTGGCCCGATTCGGGCTGCCGCCCATGTTCGGCGGCCTTTTGCTGGCACTTTGCTTTCTGCTTGGCCTGTCATACCTGGTCAACGCCATCCTCTGGCCGATCACCGAGGTCGCGCGCGAGGCGCCGCGGCTGGTCGAAGGCCTCATGGAGCGGATACTGCCCTATCTGCAGCGCTTCGAATGGATAAACGTAGCGCTTGCCCGCGGCAGCGGAGAAGAGGCTTTCGCCGACGTCATCGTCAAGAATGCGGGACCGTTGATCGGCGGCGCGGCGGCAAGCCTGACGCCCGCTTTGGTGCAGACCCTGATCTTCCTGGCCGCCCTTGTGCTCTTCCTGCTGGGGCGCGTTCAGTTGCGCAGCACGATCATTCTCGCTTTTCCCAGCCGCGAAGGTCGCCTGAGCGCGATCCGGATCATGAACGCCCTGGAGGATGCGCTTACGCATTATTTCTCGACCGCCAGCCTGATCTATCTGGCGCTGGGCTTCATAACCATGGTCATTGCGCTGGTCGGCGGACTGGCGATGCCCCCGCTTTGGGGGCTGTTCGCCTTCGTCTCGAGTTTCATTCCCTATCTCGGGGTCACCTTCATGACCCTCTCTTTGCTCGTCGGCGGACTGATGACGCATGATGCGCTCATCGTGGCCATCGCCCCGGCGGTCGCCTTCTTCACCGTTCACCTCGCCATGGAAAATCTGCTGGTGCCCGCCATCCTCGGCCAACGCTTCGATATCAACCCGTTCCTGGTCTTCGTCGCGATCATTTTCTGGACGTGGATGTGGGGTGCTGTCGGGGCGCTCCTCGCCTTTCCGCTTTCGCTGATCGCGATGATCATATTCGAGCAGACCCTGCTGCCGCAGCCGGAACGCCAGTTGCCGGGCTGATCCTTCATGCGCGCGTCTCATAAGACGCGCGGCGCTGTAGGAAAGTTTTCGGAGGACTGCAATCGCTCCCCACCTCATCCCTGTGACGAGCACAGGAATGAGGGAATCAAACAAGCGGTGGCGGGTGACCCGAATCTCAACAGGCCTTAGAGCACTTCCAGGAAAAGCGTGTAACGGTTTTCCGTCCGGAAGCGCGTTGGACCAAAAGGTTGGAGCATTTCAGCGTTTCCATGAAACAGGAAATGCTCTAGCTCGCTCCGGCCTGCGCATGTTCGTCGAAGAAAAGAGCCTGACTGATCAGCGCCTTCACGGTTTCCGGGTTGAAGGGTTTGGTCACCAGAAAGGCCGGCTCGGGTTTCTTGCCGGTCAGTAGCCGTTCGGGAAAGGCGGTGATGAAGATGACCGGTACGGCCGCCTGCGTCAGGATGTCGTTGACCGCGTCTATGCCCGAACTGCCGTCGGCCAGCTGGATATCCGCGAGCACCATTTTCGGCGATGTCTGGTGATAGAGATCAAGCGCCTCGCGGCGCGTGCGGGCGATCCCGGTGACCCGGTGACCGAGGCTCGTCACCATGTCCTCGATGTCCAACGCGATGAGAGGCTCATCCTCGATGATCATCACGTCGGTCGCGATGTGGCGCGAAATCTCCTCCGAGGCGCTGGTCAGCAGCTTGCCGAAGGCGCCGTGGTCCAGCCCCATGATTTCCGCTGCCTCGCCGGTCGAGAAACCCTCAAGGGCGACGAGAAGGAATGCCTGTCTCTGGGGCGGCGCGATGAGGGAGAGATTGGAAGCCGCCTTCTGCTCCCATGCGAAAGGCGAAGCGAGCTGAGTTCGGTCGATCTTGAGTTTTCCGAACAGGGAACAGAACAGCTTGTAAAGACCGATGCGATCGTTCGACGCGGCCGGGAAAAGCCCCAGATCGTCGATCAGCGCTTCGAGCACGGCAGAGACATAGGCATCGCCGGCTGCCTGCGAGCCGGTGACGGCACGGGCGTAACGCCGAAGATAGGGGAGGTGGGGCGCAATCCTTGTGGAAAGTGGCATTTAGACCTTCCTAAACTATTGTGCATATCTTGCCGACGGCGCAAGCAGGATACCTCAAATGTTTTGAGCACGTATTCCGGTTTATGGAAAGCCTTGAGAAACAATCGCGGCAAATGAATTGGGCGACCGGCTGCTGCGACCTTGGATGGGATTGGCTGAAGCTTATTCCGACAGGCACGAAAAGCGCCGCATCAGGTACCGTGGACCTGAAATGGCGCGGAACTGCAGCCCGCACGGAACGGGAAGATGAAGAAGTCCTCAAAGAAAGGCGCCGTGCCAGCGGGGATCGACCGCGCCGAGACGACGCAACCTCACGGTCAAATCGCTTCGAAGCTGAAGGCGCTCTACCAGACGGTGGAGAACGAACCCGTGCCGCAGCACTTTCTGGACCTTCTGCACCGTCTGGATGAGGCCGAAGAACGACCGCGCGAGTGACGCCGCAGCTTTCACGCTGGCGGCCACCGACAAAACGAGCCGCCCCGGCAGGAGCGCGGCCCCGAGAACTATCCGTATCAGCAGCGCGCCGTGTAGCGGCGGCCGTAGCGGTCGCGATAGACGCAATAGCCGGGCTCGTTCGCACGACCGATAAGGGCACCGGCGACACCGCCGACAGCGGCACCTACCGCAGCTCCCCTGACATCATTGGATATGGCACCGCCGATGATACCGCCGGAGGCAGCGCCGATTGCCGCACCTCGTTCCGTTTGCGTGCAGGCAGCCAAGGGAAGGATCAGGCTTGCGACGACGAGTAACTTCTTCATGACGCGTTCCTATTCAGGGTTGACACAGAACTGCTGGAGATGCCGAGCATAGTCTTCGTTGGAAATGCGCACCGAGGCATGGCTGGAGCCGCTGCGATGCTCATCTGAGCGTCGGTCCCCGCTGGAGGGGTGGTCACAACAGGCGCCGCCAAGGCTTGCATTCCCATCTCCCATGGATGCCGCCGCCGCGGCGCTTGTTATTGTCGCCAAAACGCCGATTGGCGCCTTTTGTTCCGCGCGCGATGACGCCGGCGCGCATGCCTGTTGCCGGAGGGACACGGAGCGGTCGTCATTTATGCGACTGGCGTTCGGCACGTTCCAGAGTTTCGAGCAGCGCCTGGATCCGCTTGTTGTACTTTTCCTCGGAGTGCCGCTGAAGGTCGCGCATCGTCCTGCCGATATGGAGATTCCGATCACGCAGATCGGTCTGATAACGGCCCGCATCGTTTACGGTCTTCCAGATATGTCGCGATGGTATCTTCATTGTCTTCCTGGAGATTCTTTCAATCCGAACAACGCCAAGCGCTTTCGAAGGTTCCTCTCGCTTGCACGCGAAATATAAGTTCGGTTCTATTTGCGGTTCTCTTGGTTAATCAATGCTTTCTGAACCGGTAGACAACCTCGCACCGCGCAGCCACGGCCGGCCCGGGAACAAAGGCGAGCCGACACGCGTTTCGATTTCGATAACGCTGACAAGGAGATAGCAGATGCTCTATTACGCTCTCGTGTTCCTGATCGTCGCGATCATCGCCGGTGTCCTCGGCTTCGGCGGAATTGCCGGCGCATCGGCGGGAATTGCGCAAGTCCTGTTCTTCCTGTTCCTCATATTCCTCGTGATCTCGCTCGTAGCGGGTCTCATCCGCCGAACGTGAGCCTCCAGGCGGGGCTTGCCGCCCGCAAAAAAAGGTGCCGATCGATAAGGGGTGGAGCTCTCGTCTCCACCCCTTTCCAGTTGTGGTGTGACGCTCTGTTCCCTTGCCCTGCCGGGTTCGCTTGGCTATTCATGCGAATATCCGCCGCGCATGTCAGGACACCATCTCCCATGAAATCCCTGGAAGTTGTCGTCGTGAAGTGACGCGGCACGGCGGCATGACGGATAGGAGCATCTGCACATGAAGACGGACGTAGTGGTTCTCGGTGCCGGCATTGTCGGCATTTCCAGCGCGATCCATCTGGCTCGGCTTGGAAAGTCGGTGGTGCTTCTGGATCGGCGCGGCGCCGGGGAGGAAACGTCCTTCGGCAATGCAGGCCTGATACAGCGCGAGGGCGTCTTCCCCTATGGCTTCCCGCACAATTTCGGAGCGCTTTTCCGTTACGCCCTGAACAACACGATCGACGCCAGCTATCACTTCCGTGCGCTGCCCAGTCTCGTGCCGTTCCTCGCGCGCTACTGGTGGCACTCGGGCTTCACCCAGCACCAGAAGATTGCTCATCTTTATGCACCGCTTATCGAACATTCGATCGCGGAACATCAGGACCTGATCGACGCGTCCGGCGCCGGCGACCTCATTCGCAAGGATGGCTGGATGAAGGTTTTCCGCACCGAGAAGGAGCGGGACGCGGCCTATAAGGACGCAGAACGGCTTTCCGCCGGGTTCGGAGTCAATCACCAGAAGCTTTCGACCAGCGAGCTGAAGACGATTGAACCATCCATCCAGGTCGAACTCGCCGGCGGCCTGCGCTGGACGGATCCGTGGTCGATCCGCGATCCGCACAGTCTGAACAAGGCATATCTCGCCTACTTCCAGTCGCTCGGCGGCCGGCTCGTTTCCGGGGATGCCGCGACACTGGAGCACATTCTGGAAGGGGCGGGATGGCGTGTCGCCACACCGGACGGCCCATTGGAGGCGCGGGAAGTCGTCGTCGCGCTCGGGCCGTGGGCCGATACGGTGACGCGAAAGCTCGGCTACCATTTCCCGCTCGCCGTGAAGCGCGGCTACCACATGCATTACGGCGCCCGGGAGGGCGCTCAGCTCAACAACTGGGTGCTCGACGCCGAGAAGGGATATTTCCTGGCGCCGATGCTGCGCGGTATCCGGCTGACGACCGGCGCCGAGTTCGCACTGCGCGATGCGCCGAAAACGCCGGTGCAGCTGACGCGGGCGGAGCGGGTCGCTCGCGAATTCTTCCCGCTCGCCGAGCGGCGCGACGAGGAGCCGTGGATGGGCGCGCGACCCTGCACGCCCGACATGATGCCCGTTATCGGCAAGGCTCCGCGACACGAAGGCCTCTGGTTCGCCTTCGGCCACGCGCATCACGGCATGACGCTAGGGCCGGTCACCGGCCGCGCGCTGGCACAGGCGATGACGGGTGAGAAGCCCGTGATCGACATCGCGCCGTATCGGCCGGAGCGCTTCCTCGCATAGAGGATAGGAGGAGTGTATTCGATGGTTTTAGCTTTAGCCGAGCTAAAACCATCGTGATCTGGAGCGCCCTTTGTGCCTCCAACTGACCACGGGCTCTCCAGAGGCATAAAAAGACGGGGGGAGATTGTCCGCCCCCGCCTGTCGCCTGAACTTTCGATCAGATGCAATTTCCCTTGTAGAGGTATTTGGCGACGTCCGGCTCGGCGATGTTCGCCTTGGTCGCGGTTACGGTGCCGGTGCCTATCGGCGTCTCGACGGGCTCGCCTTTGACGGCAGCGACGGCCTGCTTGAAGCCAATATAACCCATCTCGAAGGGCTGCTGGATGACGAGAGCGTCGAGCAGACCTTCGTTCAGGGCCTCGATCTCGGCATCGTCGGCATCCACTGCGACGGCGACGACGCTGTCGGCGGTCTCGGTTGAACGAATGCCGCCGGCGACGCCGATCGCCGGGTTGTTGGACTGCGATACGACGCCGATGAGGTCGGGATGGGCGCTCATAAGCGACACGAAGGCCTGCTGCGCCTTCGGTATGTCTTCACTGGCAAACTGATTTCCGATGTAGGTAAGGTTCGGATGATTTTTGATCTCTTCCTCGAAGCCCCTGATCCGGGCATCGACGGTGGAGATGCCGGGAATGCTGTTGATCTGCGCCACCTTGCCGGACTTTCCTTCCAGTGCTTTCGCCAGCGCCTTGGCGGTTTCCCGGCCGACACTTTCATTGTCGGTGCCGACCACGGCAGCCAGTACAGACGGGTCATCAAGGGTGGTGTCGACGGCAACGATCTTGGCACCGTTGGCCGCCGCCTCCATAAGCGGCGCGATCAGTGCGGTCGAGCTCGTCGGATCGAGCACGATGGCGGAAGGACTCGTCGCCATGACGGAGTTCAATACGGGGATTTGTTCGGAAGCTGAGTAAGTCGGGGCGGCCTGGATGTTGACCTTCACGCCTAGCTCCTCGGCGGCGGCGCGGGCGCCGCAGGCGATGGCCTCATGGAAGCCGCTGTTCCGCTGGCCGAGAACCAGCGACACGCTGATGTCGTCCGAAGCCGCGGCGACTGTTGCCGACAGCGTGGTGGCGGCAAGCAGGAAAGCAAGTCTCTTGGTCATCTTCGTCATTGTGTTCCCTCTTGTGGTTGTGGTTGGAGGTCAGGAGGAGCGGGAGCGGCGTCGGTACTGGTCGAGCAGCACGGCCGCGAGAAGGACGATGCCCACAGCGACTTCCTGCCAGAAGCTCGGCAGGCCGACGATGATCAGGCCCGAAGCCAGGACGACAGGGATGAACACCCCGGCTGCCGTACCGTACATGGAGCCGACGCCGCCGAAGAGGCTTGCGCCACCGAGGACGACAGCCGTGATCGCCTTCAGATTGTCCATGGCATGGCCCGAAATCGTCGTGGACGAGAAGCGGGCGAGGGTGAGATAGCCGGCCAAGCCGGCACAAACGCCGGAAATCACATAGATCGATACGATGTGCCGATCGACCTTGATGCCGGCGCGGCGCGCGCCTTGCTCGTTGGATCCGACTGCATAGGTATAGAGGCCGAAGCGGGTCATATGCAGAGCGATGCCGGCGATGGCCGTAAAGACGCAGGCGATCAGCACGATGACCGGAATGCCCCCGAGACGGCCGATGCCGATCGAGGTAACGATTGATCGAGGCACCCCGGTCAGGTCGACGCCGCCGGTCATCAGCCGGGCCAACCCGAGCGCGATGCCCATGCTGGCAAGTGTGACGATCAGCGGCGTAAGCCGGGCTCTGGCGATGAGGAGGCCGTTGACGAGCCCCCAGATCGCTCCGGAGGCAAGCGACACGACAAGCCCGAGCACCGGCACCCAGGACGCATCCGAGCCAGTTGCACGCATGGCGATCAGCGACGCGACGCTTGAGAAGACAAGCACGGCGCCAACCGAAAGATCGATACCGGAGGCGATGATGACATAGGTCATGCCCACGGCGAGGATCATCATCATCGAAGCCTCGATCGCCATGTTCCGCAGGTTGATACCGCTCAGAAACGCGGCGGGCGCCATGACCGTGAAGATCGCTATGATGATGATAAGCGAACCGAAGATCATCAGTTCCGGACCGTCCAACAGCCGGCGGATCAGGGGCTTTGGCGGCGAAGCGTCATGCAGCATGGAAGGCTGGTCCTTGGTCGTCGTGTGGTCGGATGCGGTTTCGACGGTCATGCCGCGGCTCCTTCGCGTTCGAGGGCGCCGGTCATCGCTGCGACGAGCTCGTCGGAGGTAACCGCACCGGTGGCATAGGTCGCAACGCGACGACCGTGGCGAAGCACGGTGACGCGGTCCGACACCGCAAGGACATCCGGCATGCTGTGGCTGATGAGCACGACGGAGATGCCGGTGTCTCGAACGCGGCGGATGAGGTCGAGCACGTTGCGCGTCTGCGCAACGCCGAGCGCTGCGGTCGGTTCGTCCATGAACACCACCCGTTTCGCCCACATCAGCGCGCGTGCAACCGCGATGCCCTGGCGCTGTCCACCGGAGAAATTGGCAACGGCCGCGCGCAGGTCGGGAACGCGCACGCCCAGACGGGTAAAGGACTCCTGGGCCCTGCGCCGCATCAGCGTCTTGTCGAGAAAGCCGAGGCGGCCCATCAGTCCGGGGGCGGCGATCTCGCGGCCGAGATAGAGGTTCTGCACCGCATTGAGATCGACCGCCAGCGATAGGTCCTGGTAAACGGTTTCGATGCCGTGCGTGCGTGCGTCGAGCGGGCTGTCGAAATGGACCGGCTTTCCATCGACAAGGATCTCGCCGCTGTCCGGCTGGAGCACGCCGGAAAGAATCTTGGTCAAGGTCGATTTGCCGGCACCGTTGTCGCCGAGGAGGGCGACGATTTCGCCCTCATGGACATCGAAACTTGCGCCTTGCATGGCGCGCATCTGCCCGAAGCTTTTTTCGATATTGCGAGCAGCGAGGATCGGGGTTGTCATGGCAGTCTCCAGACTAGAAAAGCGATCATGGTTCGTCGGGCTCCAACAACGTTCAGGTGCGCGTTGCACGGTCGGCGCCACCCCACGGTGCTTTCCGCCCGCCTCCATGGCGGGTGTCGGTTCGAAAGCAGCAGCAGTCAGTTGGCCAGGCCACACCACTCGACGACGGCGCGGGCATAGATGCGGGCGCATTCTCGCCATTCGCGCATGTTGATGCGTTCATCGACAGCATGAGCGTAGCGGATGTTCCCGGGGCCGAGCACGATCGCTGGAATGCCTTGAGCCTGAAGGAAGGACGCATCGCTTACGGCATTGAAGGAAGCGGTTTTGGTCCGCCCTGGGGGGAGGGCACCAAGCACTGCGGAACGGGCCTCGACGAGCACGTCTACAAGTGGGTGATCCGTGGGAACGTCTGCAGCAGGCCAGTGGCTGCGCCAGGTGAATCTCGGCGGGTTATCGCGAAGCCAGGGGTCGAGTTGGGCCGCGTGGTGCACATGGCGCTCGATTTCAGCCTTCACCGCCTCGGGGTCTTCTTGCGGCGCGTACCAGACGAGGTAGCCGACATAGGCGTGGTCGGCCATGTAGCCGACGCTCGGAACGCCGACATCGCCGTGGAATACGCCTGGCACGAGCGAAAACAGCCCCGGCGGAAAGGCCGGATGGCGTTTGCTGATACCCCACTCCTGTTCGAGATCCTGTAGCGCTTGCACGACCTTGATCAGTTTCTCGACGGCGTTGACGCCGGCGCTCGCGCCTTCGCCGCCGGCGCGGATAGCGGCCCCGCGGTTGCCGGCATGGGTGCCATGACCCTTGACCGAAATTTCAAGGTTGAAGTTGCCGGCCGAGACGGGAGCGATCGTCAGCGGCTCGGGTTGGGAGGAGGGTTCGGCAACGATGGCCGCATCGGCCCGGAAGCCGGCCTTGATCACGGCTGTCGTGCCGTTTTCGTGGTCCATCGTCTCTTCGCCGACGACGGCATGGACCTGCAGGTCGCCCTTCAGCAGGACGCCGGCCTCCTTGAGCGCCGCGATGGCGAGACAGGCAGCGGCAAGGCCGCCCTTCATGTCGGTGGACCCGAGAGCGAATAGCTCCTCTCCGCGCCGTACCGGCTTCCACGGATCTCCGGAAATCCAGGCTTCGGGCTTGAACGGAGCGACCGTGTCGACATGGCCGTTGAAGAGCAGGGAGCGCCCGCCGCCGGTGCCCTTCAATACTGCCGCCAGATTCACCCGCTGCGGATCGACTGCGATGTCATGGAGTTCGAAGCCGAGGTTGAAGAGATAGGCGCCGATGAGGCGCGTACAGGCCGTCTCTCCGCCGATCACGGTTTCACGGGCGATGCCGGGAAAGCCCGGATTGATGCTGTTGACGGACACAAGCTGCTCAAGAAGGTGCTCCGCGCCGGGGGCGAGGCGGGCAATCGCGTCGTCGATGCGTTCAGAAAGTGCAGAAGCCTGCACGCCTATTTTGGGTGAGTGCATATCCGGTCCCAAGTTTTCGTTCCCGCAGGCCGTTCTTGTTCTCGGCCGGCGCCAGGAGGCTTGCCGGCCGCTCGCCCTAGGCGCGGTCCTGTCGAATGAAAAATTGCGCAATTGTCAGACATCTGTCAACAAAAAATATGAGCGGCCGATCTCAGGAATGCGCAAACGGGCGCTGCGTTAAGCCGGCCGGGCCGCACTCGGCTGCAACGGCAAGTGATTTATTCGGGCGGAGACGAAAGCTCATGTGCATGTCAGTTGTCTTACAACAAGGTGATTTGAGGCCGCGCCTTTATGAGGAGAGGCGATGGTCATAGCTTTTTTTGTTCTGGCGCCGGAACCAACCTGGTCTTCGCGTGTTTCTCCTCCGGCTGACCGCGAGAGTCGGCCGGCTTGGGCTTTGCCCGGCCGCGGGAGGAGTTTCAAACACGATGAGCAAGCACACGGTGGAGTTTGCCGGCGAGGCTGTCGGTGCGCTGATCCCGGAGAACGGCCGATTGCGGTTCATGGCCGTGAAATTCAGCGTCTGGTCCCTGGAAGGCCAGTTGTTCGCGACGCCGGACGAAGCCCGTAAGGCCGTTGCTGTCATTCATGGCCTGAAGGAGGGTAGGTCGGTCTTCGACAACCGTCCGCTCCCCTTGGGTGGGTATCAGACAACCCCAATTTCCGAACTGCGCTGATCGGGCGGCCATTGGCGGCTCCGATCATCGTTCGCGCACATCGACCCGGTCTCGTGGCCGGTCTTCTCCTGGATCTTCATTCTTCTGCGACGTAGCGTCCGCGTCGAACTCGTCCGGCGCCTTCCACTGCAACGCCACCTCCAGCCGGCCGAGGACAAAGAGCACGACGAGGCTCGCAATGGCGGCGAAGGCCGCTATCAGCCAGAAGCCGAACCCAACCCCGAGACCGACGGCGCCGGCAAGCCACATGCCTGCGCCGGTCGTCAGGCCCTTCACCTCACCCTTTGAAAAAACGATCATGCCGGCGGCGAGAAAGGCCACTCCCGCGGTTACGGCTTCCACGACGCGAATGGGATCGATGCGCACCTCGGGGCCGGAAAGGCTTTTCATGTGCACGCTTTCGATGGCGACCACCGCGAAGATCGCGGAGGCGAGGCTGACGAGAATGTGGGTCCTGAGCCCGGCCGGCCGCTGCCGCTTTTCACGCTCGACGCCGATCATCGCGCCGAGCAGGATGGCGCCGAAGAGCCGCGCGAATATCACTGAATAAGGTGTTTGGGTATCGACAAGGATGTCGTTAAAGACTTCGTTCATGAAAGACGAACGCGCTCCGTCACTCGACCGCTCGGGGCGGATCTGATTGCAGAAGTGCGGGATGGCGCGGCAAAGCCCGTCATCCCGCTCGACTTCATCCCGCTCGACAAGAGGCGTTCGTCGATCTACTGCGCAGGAGTGCTCTGCGGCTGGGCCGGTGTGGCAGGTGCTGCCGGTGCAGCGGGCGTCTCGGGCGCTGCCGGGGTCTGGGTCTCAGGTGCTGCCGGTGCCGTCGTTCCTCCGGCGGGCGGCGTCGCCTGGTCCGTAGGTGCGGTCTGATCCGCAGGCGCGGCCTGATCCGTAGGCGCGGCAGCCGGCGGGGTGGCGTCGGGAGTCGTCTCGGATTGGCTCGGCGCGACCGGCTCGTTCTCGGCGTCCCTTGTCAGCTCCGCCGGCAGCCAGGCGATCAGCGCGAGTATCAGGCCAGCAAGAATGATGACCAGCAAAGGCCAACTGCTACGGCGCGATCTGGTCACGGGCGCTTCCGGGTCCCGCGGCGTCGGTTGGCCGGTGGCAGGATCGAGCGGCGGTTTATCTCGCAATTCTTCGTGCTGGTTCATGACGTACATCCTTTCTCTCCGTCACCCCGCCTGCAAAATCGCCTTTGCATAGATCCCCAAATCAGCATGCCCTAAGGGGAGGGGTTCCGTACCACCGCAAGTAAACTGCGGCCTCATCGCGCCCCGGTGGGCACACGACGCAACGATTAACGTCCGAAAACCTGCAAGGTTCCGTTGTGTTCGGGACCGTGCCGCCCGTCTCCGGCAACCTCGCCGGGAGATCCGCAACCGCCGGTCGCGTCTTGTCATAAAACTGTCACAAAGGCAGCTGACCGTCCCCGGTGGCATGGCTGGGGCATCTGTTGCGGAGGATCGAGATGGATGTCGAAGGCATCACCACGGCCAAAGCCCTGACACGCGACAGGCGAATACAGGGTGATTTCCACTGCGCCCTTCTCGTCATCTGCTCCTGCATCGTGCTGTTGACGTCGATGGTCATCGCCGATCGGCTTTTCGGCATCGACTACTACGACCTCGTACGCGACCCCAACGCGATTGCCGGGCAGCCGAAGTATTTCGGGCTGGTCTCCAATCTCGGCGTCATTCTCTGGTTTACGGGAGGGATTGCGGCTCTCCAGGCCTATTGGTCCGGTGCAGGCTTCGGCGCGCCGCATCTGCGACGCACGCTTCTCGCCGGCGGGCTTTTTTCCGGCTTGATGGGCATCGACGATCTCCTGATGCTTCACGAGGCGATTGCCACGGCGGGCGTCCCGGAGCCGCTTGTCCTTGTTCCCCATATGCTGTTGCTGGCGACGCTCTGTTATCACGCCTGGTTTGTCCGCCGGGATATTCAGTGGGTCCTTCTTGCCGCCGCCGTCGCCTCGCTCGGCTGTTCCTTCCTGGTGGACGCGGTCTCGGAGCACTTCGCCGGACTGGTTTTCGTCGAGGAGGGCTTCAAGATCCTCGGCATCATGTTCCTGGCCGTCTTCCTCAGCCTCACGAGCCATGCGGCACTGAAAACGAAGCGCCGCTGAAACGCAGTCGGCAGGGGGATATGCGGGCCTGTTGCAGGCGCTTCCAAATCTGCTAGATCATAACGACCTTGGGCCGCGTCGGCCTAAAATCACGAGCGTGGCCGATTCGAACAGGTTGAGAAGCGGGATGCGGGCGGAAAAGCGCACACACTCTTACTGATCCCGCGCTACACCATCCTCTGGGATAGGGGCTGAAGACGATGCAGATGGCGAGATTGGCTTGCACTGGTCTGATCCTTGCCGTGTCGGGGGCTGAAAGGCTCCATGCCGAACCGCTTTATACGGTGGCCGACCTTGGAGCCGCGCTTGGCAGATGCTGGACTCCGCCGCAAGGCTTCACGGATTCCTTCGTCACCCTTAGGTTCGGGTTCCGCGGCGACGGTACGTTGATGGGCCCGCCCCGGCCGACTGCGATCAAGGTGAACGGCGACGAAAAGCAGCGGCAGGCATTCGTGACCGCCGCCACCGAGGCGCTGCAGAATTGCGTGCCGCTGGAATTTTCGAAATCACTCTCCGACGAGATCGCAGGCAACGTGTTCACGTTGCAGTTCAAGTCGGCGGAGTGATCCGCGGAAGCGCCGGATCAGCTGGCGCTTCCCGTCTTGCGGAAATCAGCTTCAGCCATGGCGCCAGGTGAAAGACCGACATCAGCAAATACATGCTACTCATCCCGTTCAGCAGCGAAGCGCCCTGTATCGAAGCGCCCTGTATCGATGAGCAGATATCCGCATCACCGCCGGCGGCCAGAAGCGCCATACCCGCGAAAGTCGGTGCGGCGGCGAAGCCCAGCCAGTCGCCGAGGCCTCGCACGACGGTACCCGTTGCAAGCCGCATCGGACGGTCACCTTTGGGCATATTCGTCGTGGCGGCGCCACCAGATGCCGTTCTCGTTGCGTCCGAGGGGAGCCCGGTCGAGCCACTGATACATGCCCCATAGCCCATCCAGTCCACGCGCATAGCTGGAATAGGTGTGATAGACGATTCCGTCCTCGAGCGCGAAGGCGCTGACGCCGGGCCTGTCGCGTGTATAGGTGGCGACGTCGGTTCCCGTCATGGCTGCGATCTGTGCGACCGGCCCCTCGCTGCCGCTCGGGTCCCAATCCCGGACTGTCCTGCCCGCGAGCGGCTCAGATGCCGGTTGTTCGGGGATTGGCGGCTCGCGGCGAAAATTATACTCGATGCCGCCCTCGCGCTGTTGTTGTTCGGTGAACCAGACGCAGAAATCGCGGTTGAAGTCGCCATCGTCCGAAGAAGCCCAGGGGAAGCTCCATCCCAGCCGCTGCTTATAGGCCTTGAGCTTCGCAAGCGGCGCGCGCGAAACCGCGGAGAAGGCGACGTCGTGGTTTTCGAGATGAGCGACGATCCCGTTGAACCCATCGGCGATCGCAGAGCAGGACGGGCAGCCGGCCGTATAGTCGGGGCCGAACATGAAATGATAGACGAGGAGTTGCGAGCGCCCCTTGAAGAGGTCGCGCAGCGAGGCCTCGCCCTCGTCGGTTTCGAACCGGTACGCCTTGTCGATCCGTACCCAGGGCAATTCCCGGCGCCACCGCGCCAGCTCGTCGCTTCGCCGCGTCAGGTTCTTTTCGGCCTCGAGCAGGTCGAGCCGCGCTGCCAGCCATTCTTCCCGTGTTCCGATTGCATGTGCCGTCATCATTCTTCTCCTTTGGCCATTTGTCGTCGTACATTGCCCGGGGGCGGGTTGCTCGACCGACAGGAACCCAGACTAGAGCCGGAGATCGCATGGTGAGAGTGACAAGTGTGACGGGATTTCGATGGACTCGCTGATCACCGCTGCGGCACGGGCGCTCGCGGCCGGCGATCTCCTCGGCGTACTGAACCGCGTGGCTTTGCGCGACGACGCGCATGCGCTCGCGCTTCGGGGCATTGCGATGGCGCAGCTCGGAGATTTCGGCCGGGCGAAAACTCTTCTCAGAAGCGCTGCGCATGCCTTCGGCCAGAGACAGGCGGTGGCGCGCGCGCGCTGCATCGTCGCCGAGGCCGAGATTGCGCTCGTCTCGCGGGATCTCGGCTGGCCCACGAAAACGCTCGAAGCGGCGAGGTCGACGCTCGAAGCGCATGGCGATCACGTCAATGCAGCGCATGCGCGCAATCTCGAGGCCCGGCGCCTGCTTCTCATCGGCCGCCTGGACGAGGCAGAACGCGCGCTTGCAGAGCTGGACTCCGGCATGACGCTCCCCCCGGCGACGCGGGCGGCCCGCGAACTCGTCGTCGCCGGCATCGCCATACGGCGTCTGCAGGCGAAAGCCGCGCGGATAGCGCTCGCCCGAGCCGAACGCGCCGCGCGCGAAGCCAATATCCCGGCACTGACGGCCGAGGTCGAAAGCGCATCGCTCGTGCTCGATGCGCCCGTCGCGCGCCTGATCGGCAGCGGTGGCGAGCGCTCTCTCCTCATCGAGGAAGTGGAAACGCTGCTCGCGTCGGGAGCGCTCGTGGTGGATGCCTGCCGCAATGTGGTGCGGGACGAAAGGCTGGTCGTCTCGCTCGCCACGCGCCCGGTGCTCTTCGCGCTTGCCCGCGCGCTCGGCGAAGCCTGGCCGGCAGACGTGCCGAGAGCCACGCTCCTCGCACGCGCCTTCCGGGCGAGACATGCGGACGAATCGCACCGCGCCCGGTTGCGCGTGGAGATCGGACGGCTCCGCACGGAACTTCGTGCGCTGGCGCAGGTGTGGGCGACGAAACAGGGCTTTGTGCTTTCGCCGCGCCGCGCGGGCGAGGTCTTCGTGTTGACGCCGCCGGTAGAAGAGCGGCATGCGGCGGTGCTTGCCCTGCTGGCCGACGGAGAGTCGTGGTCGAGCTCGGCACTGGCGATTGCGCTCGGGGCGAGCCCGCGCACCGTGCAGCGCGCACTCGAGCAGCTTGCGTCGGCCGGCAAGGTACAGTCCTTCGGTCGCGGACGGGCGCTTCGCTGGATGACCCCGCCCGTCCCGGGCTTCCCGACAGTCTTGTTACTCCCGGGCCCGCTACCGAGCGACTAGGATGCGAGACAGCTACAGCGACGAGGATGGAAAAATGAAACGATCGAAAGCCGAAATTCTCCATGAGTACGGACCTTTCCCGAATACCGAGCAGGTGGCCGGCGTCACCTTCGATGGCCGGCACGTCTGGTTCGCGTCCGGCGACAGGCTGAACGCCCTGGATCCGGTGAGCGGCAAGACGGTGCGCTCGATCGATGTCGCCGCACATGCGGGAACGGCCTACGACGGTCGGCATCTGTTCCAGATTGCGGAAGATCGTATCCAGAAGATCGATCCGGAGACCGGCCGCGTGCTTGCCACCATACCGGCGCCTGCCGAGGGCGGAGATTCAGGCCTCGCCTGGGCGGAAGGAACGCTTTGGGTGGGCCATTATCGAGGGCGAAAGATCCACCAGGTGGATCCCGACACCGGGAAGATTCTCCGCACCATCGAATCCAACCGGGTCGTCACCGGCGTCACCTGGGTCGATGGCGAGCTCTGGCATGCCACATGGGAAGGCGACGAGAGCGACTTGAGACGCCTTGACCCGGAAACGGGAGAAGTCCTCGAAACGCTCGAAATGCCCCCGGGTGCAGGCGTTTCCGGCCTTGAATCCGATGGCGGCGATCGCTTTTTCTGTGGCGGAGGAAGCAGCGGGAAGGTGAGGGCCGTGCGCAGGCCAAGCCGGGTTTCCGCATAGAGGGTCACGGAGATGGACGGCAATGAAGGTCCCAGAGCGTTTAGAAGGGACAATCGCGTTGACTCTGGGACCTTCAGACGACGTGGACGGCTGACGAGGATGCCGCGTGGTCGTCTCAGAGCGATATGCGTCACGAGGAGCAGCGTGCAATGGTTCTAGGACCTTTAACCTTCCCGTGTAGGACCAAGGTCCGATACCGCCAACACGCCGGAACAAAGCTCGCGGCAGGCGATTCTTCACGAGAAGGGATTCGTAGCTGGAGTAGCTCTCATGACAATTGTCCTCGTCAAGAGCTCCGTTGCATTGGGTGTTGCGGTTTTCTTGACCGCGGCTCCTGTCCAAGCGCAAAGCACAAACGAAATCGGCGCTGCCGGTACGACGGTGGTCGCTGCCGCAGGACCCGTCGAGGGTGCGGCGATCGACCCGCCGCCGCCAGGCGTGACGCAATACGTCGAACTGCAGCCGCTTCCGCAACGGCCGCTTGTGCTGCAGGAGCAGATATCCGTTGGCAAACCGGTGCCTGAAACAGTCTTTCTAAATACGGTTCCGGCCGACAGGCGCTATGGCTTTGCGGTGGTCAACGAGAAGCGCGTCATCGCGGATGTGAAGAGCCGCACCGTCGTGCAGGTGGTCAAATAGGCGCGGCGAGCGCTATAGCGCCCCGCCGGTGACCGGTTCACTTCGGGTTTCTCACTCGTGTCCTTTGCCCCGGGAGGCTGGACCGTTGGTGGTGCGATCGACTCCTCGTCCCGGTGCTTCTTTCGGTTTGCCGGCTGACGAATATCGGCTGGTTCAGACTGTTCTGGGGTCGCATTGGTATCCTTGGTACTCATCGTCTTCTCCTTTCGGCAGAATGAAAACGGGCCAGCCGCGGCGGAGTTCCTGATGCCGGGCGCCTGGGTACGGCGATTATAGCGACGTCTTCGAGGAACTACGCGGCACCAGGTGAGCTTGCGGCCGCGGCGCGTCCGCCTCGGTCACGACCGCAATGACATAGGATGAATGCGTCGGAACATCGATCTGCGAGTCGAAGCGCTGCCGGATCGCGTTACAGGAGCTGGATCCACTCCATGAACAATCCATAGACAAGGCCGATGAGGGAGCAGCCGGCTAAGACTGTCAGCATGCCGATTTTGAACCGGAACACCGCGACCATCGCGCCGACGGTCAGAAGGAGAGAGGCCAGGTTCACGGAACTCAGAACCGGCACATCGACCGTCATGCCGAATCCGCGCGCTTCATAGAGTTCGCGAAAGAGCACGTGGAGCGCGAACCAAATCGCCAGATTCAGGATGACCCCGACGACCGCCGCGGTGATTGCCGCCAGCGCGGCGGACAGCGCCCTGTTGCTGCGCATCGTTTCCATGAACGGCGCGCCGAGGAAAATCCAGAGAAAGCAGGGCACGAAAGTCACCCAGGTCGTGAGCAGCGCGCCCAGCGTGCCAGCGAGCAACGGATGAAACAGACCGGGGTCGCGGTAGGCGCCCATGAAGCCCACGAACTGGGTGACCATGATCAACGGGCCCGGCGTCGTCTCAGCCATGCCGAGGCCGTCCAACATCTCGCCGGGCTTCAGCCAATGATAGTGCTCGACGGCTTGTTGAGCGACATAGGAGAGAACCGCATAGGCGCCGCCAAAGGTGACCATCGCCATCTTCGAAAAGAAGATCGAGATGTCGGTAAAGACATTGCCTGGGCCAAAAAACGCGGCAAGTGCAAGCACCGGAGCGAACCACAAAAAGAGAGCGACACCGGCAACCTTGATCGACCAACTGATTGGGGGGCGTGCATGGGGCGGAATCTCTTCGCCAAGCGCGGTCTCGATATCAGCGACTTGCCTGCTGCCGACTTTTCCGTGTCCGTTGCCCGCCTGAAAGGCAGCCCAGCCGGCTCGACCGCCGACAAAGCCGATGAGACCCGCAGCGAGGACGACCAGTGGGAAGGGGGCGCGGAACAGGAAAAGCGCGATGAATGCCCCGGCAGCAAGGGCTATCATGGTGCTGTTCCTGAGAGCCCGACGGCCGATACGAAGAACCGCTTCGAGCACGATCGCCAGAACCGCGGCTTTCAATCCGAAGAACAGCGCCTGAACGGCGCCGACATTTCCGAAGAGGGCGTAGATCCAGCTCAGCACCATGATGGCAACGGCGCCGGGGAGTACGAATAGGGCCCCTGCAACCAGACCGCCCTTGGTCTTGTGCATGAGCCAGCCGATATAGATGGCTAGCTGCTGTGCCTCCGGCCCTGGCAGTAGAGTGCAATAGTTCAGCGCATGCAGAAATCGGGTCTCGCCAATCCAGCGCTTCTCCTCGACAATGATGCGGTGCATCATCGCAATCTGCCCGGCTGGGCCACCGAAGCTCAAAGCCGCCACGCGTGCCCAGACCCGGAGCGCCTCGCCAAAGGAAATACCGTGGCTCAAAGCCTGACCTTGAGCCGATGTGGTCGTGTTCTTTGCAGTTTCGGTCAATTCACGCTCCCTTCTTCGGCAACAGCCATTTGTGTATCTCATCAGTCGCGTCACGGCACCACGATAGAGGGCGTCGTACGGAAGTAAGCCTGCCTCAACTTGTTCATCGTCGCCCGCGTTCATGCGCGACAACCGCAGCGATGCGGCGAGAAGGCCCGGTGCTTGCGGAGAAAGATCGAGGCGCCGTATCGGCGCCGGATTACCCTGACATCAAGGTGGAGCTCTACAGCGAAAACGGGATGCGCAACATCGTGGAGAAGCGCTTCGATGCCGGCGTTCGTTTGGGGAGACGCGAAATTGCGCCAACGACCTGCTGCGGCGTCACCTCACCTGCTGCCACTCTGGAACCGACCGCTCTGCCTCAAGCTCAACGGACGCCCACGACTGCTCGCCGCTCCGGCTGAGTTTGGCTGCGATGGCGGAACGAATCTCCCGGTTTCAACGTCTTCTCCTCTAGGAAACCAGCGCGTTTACTCTACTTCATAGGCCGCCATGGAGGATGTATGACAGACAGTTCAAGTGCAAAAGCGAAGACCGGGGTGGAGGGCCTCGACGACATTCTGTCCGGCGGGCTCTCACGCCGCCACGTCTTCCTGCTCGAAGGGGCTCCCGGTTCGGGGAAGACGACGGTCGCATTGCAGTTCCTCCTCGAAGGCGCCAGCATTGGCGAGCGCTGTCTCTACATAACGCTTTCGGAAACCGAAGAGGAACTGCGCGACAGTGCCCTCTCGCATGGGAAGGACATCGGCGATCAGGTCGAGATTTTTGAGCTCGTTCCGCCGGAAAGCCTTCTTGATGCCGACCAGCAGCAAAGCCTCCTGTACTCCTCCGACCTGGAGCTCGGGGAGACCACAAAGCTTATCTTCGAAGCCTTCGAGCGGGTGAAACCCCATCGGGTGGTGATCGACAGCCTCTCGGAGATCCGGCTGCTGGCCCAGAGTTCGCTGCGCTACCGCCGCCAGATCCTTGCGCTGAAGCACTTTTTCTCGCGCTCGGACGCAACAGTTCTGCTTCTCGACGACATGACCTCCGACGCCATGGACAAGACTGTCCATAGCGTGGTGCATGGTGTCATCCACCTTGAGCAGCTTGCTCCGGACTACGGGTCTGAGCGTCGCCGGTTGCGGGTTCTCAAATATCGGGGGCAGGCGTTCCGCGGTGGCTATCATGACTTCATCATCAAGACCGGCGGCGTGGCGGTCTTCCCGCGGCTGCGCGCCTCGGAGCACAGGTCGGGCTTTCAGCGGACCGTACTGGCGAGCGGCATCAGTGAATTCGACGATCTCCTCGGCGGCGGTATCGCACGCGGCTCCAGCACGCTGCTGATCGGCCCTGCCGGCACCGGCAAGAGCCTGTTTGCACTTCAGTTCGTAGAGGCTGCGATCCGGCGCGGCGAGCGGGCGGCGATCTTCGTCTTCGACGAGGAACTGGGGCTGCTGTTTGCCCGCACGAAGGAGATGGGGCTCGACCTGGAGGCCCTGCGCGAGGAGGGCCTGATCCACATCGAACAGCTCGACGCCGCCGAACTGTCACCCGGCGAGTTCGCACAGCGCGTAAGGGGCAGGGTAGCCAGTTTCGACGCCAAGACAGTCGTCATTGACAGCATCAACGGCTATCAGGCTGCGATGCCTGAGGAGAACGCACTTATCCTGCACATGCATGAGCTGCTGCAATATTTGAACAGGCAGGGCGCCAACACCTTTATCACTGTCGCGCAGCACGGCCTCGTCGGCGACATGAAGTCGCCGGTGGACGTGACGTACCTTGCAGATACGGTCATCCTGCTGCGCTACTTCGAGGCGGAGGGTCGGGTTCGCCGGGCGATCTCGGTGATCAAGAAGCGCACCGGACAACACGAGGATACGATCCGCGAATACAAGATCGGAACAAAGGGGTTGACGCTCGGCGAACCACTTTCCGGGTTCCAGGGAGTCCTGCGTGGTGTTCCTGTTTTCGTGGGAGACCGACAGCCCCTTTTGCAAACACTTGACGAGGATGGCACCCATTCCTGAGCGAGATGTGTTTGGCCTGATCCACGCCCCGCTGGGCCGCGACGGGCAGATTGCGGCGGCGTTGCTGCAGGAAGCGGGCTTGGCTGCGAAAATTGCCTCGACCCTGGACGCGCTGGTGGTGGATTTGAACGAGAACGCCGCCTTCGCCGTGATGACGGAAGAGGCGTTGCGGTCGGTCGACCTGCGTCCGCTTGTCTCGTGGATCGAGACGCAGCCGAGTTGGTCCGACCTTCCCTTCATCATACTCACCGCGCGCGGCGGTGGTCCTGAGCGAAACCCAGCCGCCGCCCGACTATCGGAAGTCCTCGGCAATGTCAGTTTCGTCGAGCGGCCCTTCCACCCGACGACATTCATCAGCGTCGCGCGTTCCGCGATGCGCGCGCGACGCCGGCAATACGAGGCGAGTGCCCGTATGGAGGCACTGGACGAAGGGGAACGCCGCCTTCAAACGGCGCTGGAGGCCGGCCGCCTCGGGGCTTGGGAACTCGATCTCGCCACAAACGGCTTGACCACCTCGCCCACCTGCAGGGAAATCTTCGGCCGCTCGCCGGAGGACGGCTTCACCTACGAGGACTTGCTGCAAGCGATCCACCCGGATGACCTGGCACGCATGACGGAGGCGGTGCGCAACACGATTGAAACGGGGGCCGACTATGCCATCGCCTACCGGACCGTCTGGCCTGACGGCTCTGTGCACGGCGCTGAAATCCGCGCGCAACTCCACCGGGACCGCACCGGGCGGCCGATCAAGCTGGTCGGGGTTTCAGCCGACATAACCGAGCGCCTGCAGGCCGAAGAACAGCAGCGGCATCTCAACGAGATGCTCGAGGAACGCGTGGCGGAGCGGACTCGCGAGCTGCAAGAGGCGCACAGGCTCGTGCTGGCGGAGGTCAGTCAGCGGGAACGGGCCGAGGAGCAGCTTCGCCACGCGCAGAAGATGGAAGCGATCGGCCAGCTCACCGGCGGAGTGGCGCACGACTTCAACAATCTCCTGATGGCGGTGCTCGGCAACCTTGAACTCATCCGAAAGCATGTAGCCGGCGATGCGAAGGCTACGCGGCTGATCGACGGAGCCTTGCAGGGCGCACAGCGCGGGGCGTCGCTCACCCAGCGGCTGCTTGCCTTCGCCCGCAGGCAGGACCTTCAGGTGGGCCCGGTAAACCTCGCCGGACTCGTGACAGAGATGGAGGATCTTTTGCAGCGCTCGGTCGGATCCCGGATCGCCATAGAGGTGGCCGTTCCGGAGCGCCTGCCGCCCGTGTCGGCCGATGCCAACCAGGTGGAGCTCGCCCTCCTCAACCTGGCCGTCAATGCCCGCGACGCGATGCCGGATGGCGGAACGATCCGGATCGAGCTGAAGGAAGCGGAGCAGCCCGCGGTATCGGAATCCCTTGCACCCGGACGCTATGTCCTCCTGTCGGTTATCGACCAGGGCCAAGGCATGGACGCAGCAACTCTAGAGAAGGCGATCGAGCCGTTCTTTTCCACCAAGGAACTCGGCAAGGGCACAGGCCTCGGTCTTTCCATGGTTCACGGACTGGCCTTGCAGTTGGACGGTCGGTTGAAGCTGACAAGCGCCCTTGGTCAGGGGACCACTGCGGAACTATGGATTCCGGTGTCGACATCCGAGAGTCACGAAAAAAAGCAGGAGGTCGCGGCAGTAGGCCCTCGGAATGAAGCCGGCCCCAAGCGGATCCTTCTCGTCGACGACGACGTCCTGATTGCCATGAGTTCGGCTGACATGCTGGCTGACCTCGGCCACGAGGTCGTGGAGGCCTATTCAGGAAAGGAGGCGCTCGCCTTGATCGATGGCGGGGCCACCTTCGACCTGTTAATCACGGACTACTCGATGCCGGGCATGACGGGAGCGGAACTGGCGAAAGCGGCGCGTGACCGTATGCCGGGGTTACCCATCGTGCTGGCCTCTGGCTACGCGGACTTACCGTCGGGCGTGGAAATCGACGTGGCCAGGTTGCCAAAGCCGTATTCCCAGGACCAATTGGCTCACATGCTTGGAAAGCTATTGTAGCTTCTCGACAGTACGAACTGTCACAGGCGTGACCTTTAGGGCATGAGCCCGATCCCATGGTTGCGGTCGCGCACCGCAGCAGCTCCTTGGGATCGCCTGTCCATAGCAGACCGGCAGCTTCCGGCCTCCGTGAATCCTTATGTTGGCAATCCATGGGGATGAGTTTCTGGAGTATTCAGTCGACGGCCGCCTATGAAGAAGTCACAACGATAGCCGTTGACATTTCCCCGCCTTCACGGCGGTAACTATGCGGAACGCTAGAGTCGAAATACACAGTGTCCCCGGTATCCAGCGCTGCCTCCTTGCCATCCACATTGACTATAAGCCGACCGCTGAGCACGTAGATGAACTCGGCGCTGCCATGTTGATGCGGCTCTGACGGCGGCGCATCGACCGGAAACTCGGCGTAGAACGACTCCATGCGGCGGTCGGAAGCGGGATAGTCCAGGCTTTCGAATAGAAAGGCGGGGGTCTTTTCGCCCGGCGGGCTTGGAAGTTTGAGACGCTGCCGCTTTCGGACGACCGCGATGAGCGGCTCCTCCTTGTCGGCATTGAAAAAGTGGTCGAGGCCGACGCCGAAAACCATAGCGATCCGAAGCAGCGTGGGCAGCGTTGGAAACATCTGCCCGCGCTCGATCTTCGAGAGCATCGCAGGCGAGAGCCCCGTGTGCCCGGCCAACTGCACCAGCCCCAGCTTCTTCCTCAGACGCAGTGCCTTGATACGAGGGCCGATCGCGTAGCGCTGGAGCTCATTGGACAGCGTGTCAGAGAGCACGTCTCAAACTCCTTTTCATGTCGTAAAACTATCACAACGAGAATTATCTTCACAAGAGAATTGGCGTTCTTTTCACGAAAATTTGAGTAGAAAGAAAAACCGTTTGCTCCACATGAAAAGGTGCGGTGCATTTCGCACCCCTGATCGAGAGGAGATTGCCATGAAGTTGAGAAGCCTTTTGTTCGCGGCAGCGATCACGCTCGGAAGCAGCGTCAGCGCGTTCGCCGCGGAGAAGGACGTCGTCGACACCGCCATTGCGGCGGGTCAATTCGAGACGCTGGCTGCAGCGCTCGAGGCGGCAGGTCTGGTCGCCACTCTCAAAGGGGCTGGTCCGTTCACGGTCTTTGCTCCCACCGATGAAGCTTTCGCCAAGTTGCCGGCCGGTACCGTCGAAAACCTGCTGAAGCCGGAGAACAAGCAAAAGCTTACTGCCATCCTCACCTACCATGTGGTCGCGGGGAAGGTGATGGCCGCGGACGTGGCCGGTCTCGACCAAGCGAAGTCGGTAAATGGCAAAATGATCGACATCGAAGTCGAGGGCTCCACCGTAAAGGTCAACGACGCCGCCGTCACTGCTGCCGACATTGCTGCCTCGAACGGGGTCATCCACGTCATCGACGAGGTGATCATGCCGCCGGAGGGCTGACCTTTCATCCCTCGACCTGGAGAAGAACCATGAAGTTAATCAACGTTTTCACTCTCATCCTCCTGATCGTAGGTGGCCTGAACTGGGGGCTGGTCGGATTATTCAGCTTCGACCTCGTGGCCGCGATCCTTGGGGCTGGCTCGGGGCTCGCCCGGATCGTTTACATCCTGGTGGGGCTGTCGGCCGCCTGGCAGATCATCCCCCTCTTTTCTACGATGGGCTCCGGCAATTTCGCTGCCGGGCAGAACCGATAGGACTTGGGAGGGACCCGCTTTCCTCGTCGGCGGCTCCCTTCATCTTTTGCCGATGGACATGTCCTCCCTCCTTCTGCTGGCCGTCTTCGAGGTTGCGAGCTTTGCTGCGGCGGCTCCCGGCGTGATCTTCAGGCCGGGCGCCTGGTACCAGCAGCTCGACAAGCCAAGATGGCGCCCGCCCGATTGGCTGTTCGCTCCGGTCTGGACCGTTCTCTATGCATCGATCGGACTGTCGGGCTGGCTCGTACTGATTGAGGCAGGCATTGCCGGCGCAGTACTGCCTCTAGGTGTCTATGCAGTGCAACTTCTGCTCAATGCCGCGTGGACGCCGATCTTTTTTGGACTTCACCGACCCGGGCTGGCCGTGGTGGCGATCGTCTTGCTTTGGGCCGCGATCCTCGCGACAATTATAGTGTTTTACCCCGTGAATGCGGTGGCTGCCTTGCTGCTGGCTCCTTACCTCGCCTGGGTGAGTTTTGCGGCGGCACTTAACATGTCGATCTGGCGGCGCAACCGCTCGAAGCCAATGTTGCAGGGCGCCCGATGAGAACCCGATGGATCCTCGTGAATGATCGGATGCAGCAAGGCTACCGGTACGCTCTCGTTGCACCCGTTGGCCGTGACTTTCATCCCGATTTCCAGCCAGACTTGACACCCGCCGAGATGCTTGCGCTCGGCGTGTTCGGTGGCAAGTACATGACCGACTGCCGTAACGAATTCCCCAACAGCTGGTTTGCAGAGGCCCGGCTGTCGCCGCTTCGCAAAGATCCATCACTCAACTGGTTCGGTGTCGACGCCAGCCAACCGCTGAGCGTCTGGCGAGCCAAGGGATGGATACATTCCGACGATCCGCGTGGCTGGTTCCAGTGGTACTGCCGGTATCACCAAGGACGTCGCATGCCCGGCGAGGACGAGAGACAGATCGCCCGTTGGAAAGCTATTCGCCGCCATGTCGCTCAGCTTCGCCGAGCCTGCGAGCCTGGGGATTGCTGGTGCCGGCCGCGTCAGCGCCAGGCTCTGCTGCATTGGGCATATGACAGCCGTTCGATTTGACTTTTATGCCGGTGCTCAAAAACGCCCGGAGCCTCTGCATTTTTCACAAGGTGGTCACCCGCCACACGACTGGGCGACGATCATGCGATCGATGCTGTCTGTCTCGTATGGCATCTGCGGGGTGTCGCCAAATCCGATCAACGGCTTTAAATAAAAGCTTTGAAATTCCCTCTGTTTTCCCATAGCGAGCGACCGTGGATGCCACTTTTGTGCCCAGGCTTTGGGCATCAGTCAACACGGGTCTGAAGCGGAAATAATTTCCGCTTTCGGGCTGAAGTTTACGCTACCGCGGCCACCGCGCGGATGGCCGCTTCGCGCTCCATTACAGCCGTTCCGACATCCGCTGCCAGTCCCCAGGAGCGGACATCCAACTCACACGGCAGTGTTAGGAGCGTTATCGTCAAGGACGTCCTCCCGGTCGGGCTAGGTCTTCTCCCTGTTGTAACCTAGAGGTAAACCCCCAGGAGGTACCCCTGCCGATGGTGCTCTCGCACCTGCTATCCTGCCGAGCCTGTCGATTGCTCGATACGGAAAAACCAGGGAAGTCGCAGAGGCGGTCGCCTTCCTCACCGGCCCCGGTGCTGCCTCGGGCATTCTCGTCAACGGCGGCATCAGCGCCTAAGCATTGACATGAAGCGGAGCTCTGTGCCCTCTTGCGCCACCGGCCGGCCTGCGGAGTCCTCAGAGGCGACCGTCAAACCTGTTCTCCTAGGTGATGCTGGACCCACTTCACCTCTTCCGATGCGGTTCGCCCGAAATGCCGTTTGAAGTCGCGGCTGAGTTGCGCTGGGCTGACATAGCCAACTGAAGCCGCCACCTCCGCGATTGTTCCTGTCTGGCGGGCGATCATCAGCCTTGCCTCATGGAGCCGCAGAGCTTTGACATATTGCATCGGACTTGAGCCCGTTAGGTCTTTGAAATGAACGTGGTACGAAGGGACGCTCATTCCCACGGCTTTGGCGAGATCCGCGACGGCAATTTCGCCTGCGTAATTGTCCCGTAGCCAAGCCACGCTCTCGACCAGCTTTCCCGACGTCCCTTTCCGCTGCAGGGCCGCGATCACTGCGCCACCTTGCGGGCCCGACATGACCCGGTAATGCAGTTCACGCAGGATGGAGTCTCCAAGTACGGCGACCTCGACCGGGCTTCCGAGTGCCATCAGCAAGCGCTGCAGGACGTCTTCTGTACTGCTATCCATTCTGCTGGAGTAGAGCCCCCTCGGCCTGGTGGTTACAGGATTGGCGAGTTTTTCGAGCTGCATGGCGATCTCAGCCGCCATCTGCATGTTGAACTCCAGATAGATTGCCAGCAGTGGCCGCTGTGGACTGGCCGTAGACGTCATCCGGAAGGGAACGGGCACCGAGACGGCAAGATAGTGGTCCTCGTCGTAGAGGTAGATTTCCCCATCTAGCATGCCATGTTTGCTCCCCTGCAATACGAACACAGCGCCTGGCTTATAAAGAACGGGAATGTCGTTGAGCACCGCCTCCGTGCGCAGGATACGCACACAATGGAGCGCTGTTTTGTTATACCCGAGGCGGGGTGCGAGTTGCCCGGCGAGTGCTATGAGCCGGTCATGTCCTGATAGCTGTTTTTCTTCATTCATAGGATTTGGCAAGAATCTGAAATAATCCGCAATCGAATTCGCTAAATTTCCAGATTATCTGTCACATCGACGGTTAATCAAGGAGTTTCAGAAATGTCGCAAAAGACCTTCTTTATCACGGGGGCGAACTCGGGCTTTGGACTGGCAATTGCCACTGCCGCAATCGAGGCTGGCCATAAGGTTGTCGGGACCGTCCGCTCTGAAGCTTCGCGCGAAGCTTTGGCAAAGAGCCTTCCGCCGCTTCACCCGGTCCTTTGCGACGTCACCTATTTCGATCGCATCCCCGCCGTGGTTCAGCAAGCGGAGGACGATCACGGTCCAGTCGATGTGCTGATCAACAATGCGGGATACGGGCACGAGGGTGTACTCGAGGAATCGCCCATCGAAGAGATGCGCCGCCAGTTCGACGTGAATGTGTTCGGCGCCGTCGCGGTGGCCAAGGCGTTTCTTCCGAGGTTCCGGAAGCGCCGCAGCGGCTTTATCGTCAACGTCACCTCGATGGGCGGCATGATCACCATGCCCGGCATCGCCTATTACTGCGGCAGCAAGTTTGCACTGCAGGGCATTTCGGAGGTCATGCGCTCGGAAATGGCGCCGTTTGGCGTCCACGTAACGACGCTTTGCCCCGGCTCGTTTCGAACAGACTGGGCAGGTCGATCCATGATCCGCACGGAACGTTCCATTGCGGATTACGATAGCCTGTTTGATCCGATCCGCGAGGCGCGTCAGGCCGTGAGCGGCAAGCAGCTCGGCAATCCGCAAAAGCTGGCCGCTGCGGTTCTGACCCTCATCGAGTCCGACAATCCCCCGCCGCAACTTCTTCTTGGCAGCGATGCGCTGAGGCATGTGACGGCACGGATTGAGCGTCTGCAACAGGAAGTCGAGGCGTGGAAGGATGTGACGGTCTCGACCGACGGCTGACGCGAGGCGATATTCTGTTCTTGACCGTCTGCCTACTAGAAGGTAGACAGGCGGCATGAGCAATCTTTCTACGACCTCCGACGACATCCTGGCTTCCGCTCGAAATCTTCTCATGAGCGGCGGCTACAATGGCTTCAGCTACGCCGATATCTCAGAGGTGGTCGGGATTCGTAAGGCTAGTATTCACCACCATTTTCCCAGCAAGGTCGATCTGGTGCGTGAACTGGTCAAGCGATACCGCGAAGATGGCCAGGCAACCGTGGCAGTCCTTGAGCGGAACGTTCCGGATGCATTCGACATCCTCAAGGTTTATGCAAACCACTGGGCCAAATGCATTGAGGATGCTAGCAGGCCGTACTGCGTCTGTGCGCTGCTTGCCAGCGAGCTGCCGTCTCTGCCGCCGGAGGTCGCAAAGGAGGTGACGGCATTCTTCCGCTTCATCTCTACTTGGCTGGCGACAGTGATGGAGCGTGGCTCCAGGCAAGGGACCCTCACCCTCGCCAGCGAGCCTCACGTCGAAGCCGAAGCATTTCTGGCGACGGTTTATGGGGCGATGCTGTCGGCCAGAGCCTACGGGAAACCGGAAGTATTCTCGATGATACTCGAACCTGCTCTCCATCGTCTTACGCCCACAGTCTCTCACTGATCCTGCGGTCGCTACGCTCCTCAGGCATAATCGCATCCAACGAAACTACCAACTAGTAGGAAGAATAATATGAAGACGTTTTTCGCTACCCTAGCTCTCGGCCTGACGGGCATCCTTTCCATGACAGCCTTTGCGGCACCCGCCCATGCCGAGGATAAGAAAGCCGTGCCGATCCACGTGCGCGGCAGCATCGTCACCTATGCGGGCTCCACACTGAGGGTGAAAACCCGCGAGGGTGAGACCGTCGACGTCGCGTTTGCCGACGACTGGAAGGTCGCGAGTGTCGCGGAAGCCAAGGTGACCGACATCAAGCCGGGCGATTTTGTCGGCATCGCATCCTTGCCAAAGGCGGGCGGTGGCGATGGCGCACTCGAAGTCCTGATCTTCCCTCCGGCGATGAAAGGCCTTGGCGAGGGCAGCTACGGCTGGGATCTCAAGCCCGACAGCAGCATGACGAATGCGACGGTCGCGGATGCGGTCAAAGGCGTCGATGGCCGGACCGTTACCGTGACCTATCACGGCAAGGAAAAGAAGATCGCCATTCCGGACGGCACGCCTGTCGTGACCATTGCTGCGGCGGCCAAGGGCGATCTTGTGCCTGGCGCCGTCGTCTTCATCACTGCCGAAAAGGCTGCAACCGGCCCCATCGCCCATCAGGTGGTTGTCGGCAAGAATGGCGTGGTTCCGCCCATGTAAGCCACGCCGTCGCTGGCC
>NZ_JBQEMS010000011.1:228120-262995 GCF_052044265.1 Sinorhizobium sp. 22678
GGCCGGAGCCGCCGCCCCACTGCTCCGGCCAGCGACTACAGGTCGATGCTGCTTTCTCCGCAGCCGTGAGATGTCACTGACGAAAGACGTTGAGATGAGCGCACAAGCTTCCAATGACAATATCCGCTCTCCCCGGACGGTCTTCATCCGCCGGCACTCGATTGTGACACGGCTCACGCAGTGGCTGAACGTGCTCTGCCTAAGTTTCCTTCTCTTGAGCGGGCTGCAGATCTTCAACGCTCACCCTGAACTCTACTGGGGTCACTACGGTGCGAATGGCGATCCTGCGATATTGACAGGCCGAGATCAGCCAAACGAATTCAATCCTCTCTGATCCGGACGGCCAATGGGTCGCAAAGCGTCAAGGAGCGATCAACGAGGCGTTCGAGAAACTTGGACGCTCGGAGAACAGCCAGGGTGCTGGGGCAACGATCGCGTCCCACAATACTCAGCATGATGGTGCGATGCCAGACGATGCATCCGCGAAACTCTCCGGCGAAAGCGATCGGATCGGCCGACTTGAGTGGGACGAGTACACGCCATTTGGCGAGCATGTCTGCTTCTTGTGAAAAACGCACGCCAGCAATTTCATCAATCAAAGATAGGGATAGAAACCAATGTCGAACGAACAGAAAGCCAGTGCCACGCGCGGCAATGACCAATGGCTCAAGCAGTATTACTTTACCCGGGCGGCGTTCTCGGTGCTGTGGGTTGCGGCTGCATTGACCGCCGGACAGCAGTCATTTGCAGTGGCTGCCGCCCTCCTGATCATCTATCCGGCTTGGGATGCAGCCGCTAACGTCGTTGATGCGGCGAGGAGCGGTGGCTTTGCGGTGAACCGCAGCCAGGTGATCAACGTCACAGCGAGCTCGATTATGACGATTGCGGTGATCCTGGCGCTGATGATGAACATGAACTGGGTCCTCGGCGCCTTCGGCCTATGGGCCATCTTTTCGGGGCTGCTGCAGCTTGGGACTGCAGTTCGTCGTTGGAAAACAAACGGCGGTCAGTGGGCGATGATATTGAGCGGTGGCCAATCGGCGTTAGCGGGCGCGCTCTTTATCTTTCAAGCGCAAATGCCTCAGGAGCCTTCTATCTCCACGGTCACGGGCTACGCTGGTGTCGGGGCATTCTACTTCCTGGTTTCGGCGATATGGCTGAGTGTTTCGGTCTCGCGTCGCGGTATGCGCAGAGCAGAACTGTGAGGTGCCGTAGCTCGGTGGTGTATGAGCGTAAGGCGACCATCTGAAAGCCAGAGTTATCGAGAGCGCAGTATTACACTTTTCGATGTCCCATTTCTTCAGCCCCACGTCGTGCCTGTCAGAGCACTTTGGAAGAACTCAAATGACGACACATGATACGGCAGAGCAACTTGCGTCCTACCGAAAGACCATCGACAACCTGGATTCAGCTCTCCTTCATATCCTGGCCGAACGCTTTCGCTGTACCGAGAAAGTCGGCCAGTTAAAAGCGGCACAGGCGATGCCGGCGACAGATGATGAGCGGGAGCGACGGCAAATGGATCGACTAAAGAACATCGCCGATGATGTCGGATTGAGGGAGCACTTCGTCGAAAGCCTGATGAAACTGATCGTGGGTGCTGTCGTGGAACGGCACAAGGAGATTGCGGCCGAGAGGTAGACATCTTGGAGATTCGGCAGGCTTGATCGCCTCCGGCTCGCTCATCTTGCTGTCACATTCACGAGATGGGTCCGATACGGTGGAAATGAAGGCCCGAAGCCTCTGAAGACGTCGTAGGTCTCGATGATATCCCATCCAGATGTTTCGCGCGGGCGGCGACTTGGGCAGTTCCATTCTGCGGATGCCTGCGATCTGATCGCCGACCACGCGGGGCAGGACAGCGATCCCGACGCCCTGCCTACACACGCCCCTGGACGTTGCGGTTGTTTGATCGAAGGACGGGTCTCGCGTTGGGGAAACTCTGGATGAGCCAAGCGATATCTGGGACTTGCCCGTCCTGCGACGTTCCGGTGGAACATTCGTCAACATGCCGTCCGGCGCAGGCATCGCGGGCAGTGGCGGCGGCGGATATTACAATGCCGCAAAGTTTGCCGTGGAAGGAATTTCCGAAGCCCTCGCCGGAGAGCTGAAGCCCTTCGGCGTCCGCGTGTTGATCGTCGAGCCCGGACCGTTTCGTACCGATTTCCTTGGCGTTCGATCACTATGGTGGCCAACGAAATGCCGGAATATGCAGCGAGCTCGCGCAGGCACTATCGCGAAACCAACGACGGCAACCAGGCGGGCGATCCCGACAAGACAATCGCGGTGATCCTAAAGGCGGTCGATGCCGATAATGCTCCGTCGCGCTCGTGTTCGCAGAGTTTCTGGAGCTGCTCCTTGGAGTTCGGTTCCTTCTGTTTCAACTTCAGCTCGGCCATCAGCATGTTGAGCTTCCGACCGATCGCCTGCCCCTTCTTATGATCGGAACAGTGAAGGCTCAGTGAAAGCCGGCTGCCCGGTCGGCACCGCGCGAACGACATGGGGACGCGTGCTCGCCAGTAGAAGATGTTGCCGCAGCGAATGAGATTTTCGACGTCGTGGCGGACTGCCATGGGTATCTTGCCCTTGCCTGCCACTGGCGAGGCCGCCGCGCATATTTCGCGTGGGCATCACCTGTGGGCTACAGTTCTGGGCATCAGGTCGCCAATGATGCCAAAACGATATCCGGCACGACTGGAAAATCAAGGAATTAACGGCTTTAGTGAGAATTGGCTGGGGAACCTGGATTCGAACCAGGACTAACGGAGTCAGAGTCCGCTGGTCTACCGTTAACCTATTCCCCAAGGCCGCTGGCGGTGTGTATGCGCCGCGTCGGTGTGGCGGGCTTATAAACAAAAGAACGCCCAATGCAAATACCTTTTGCCAAAAAAATGCGGCCGGGCTGTGTCCTTCTGGTTTTGGTTTGAGCCTTGATAAGGGTCTCGTCATTCGTCGGTCTTCGCCAACCGAAAGGGGAAGGGCGGTCGGGCTCGCCGGCTCCGCTATGGTTCCAAAAAAAGTTTGGCGAAAGGAGACGGCGCTGGTACAGTCGCGCCAACGCAAAATCGAGAGAGCGCCTTGAGCGGCCGTCAGGCTTCGCGCGGCGCCATGGTTGAGACAAGTGAAAGACCCCGATCACGGCGATAAGCCGTCTGAATCCGGGGCGTCGGCAGCAGGCCGCAGCGAGGGGCGCATGGGCGCGTCGCGGGGCGGCAAGGGCAAGCGGCGGCGGCGCAAGCCGTCCGGTTCCCCGTCTGCAATTGCCAGCGGATCCGGTCCGTCCGGAGAAGCAGGGCGTCCCGCAGCACTGAACGAGGCGGAGCCGTCGCGCAAGCGCAAACGGCGCCGGCGTTCGAAATCAGCAAGACCGCAAGATCAGTCCGCTGCCTCCGGTGCAAGCGCGCCGGCGTCGGATGCGGCCCTCAGCGACAAGAGGGGCGCCCAAAAGCGCAACAGGAAGGCGCGCCATCGGCGCGGCCTTCAGGGGCGGCCGCTTGCTTCCGCGAGCAATCCGACGACAAACCTGCGGCCGGGACGGCCGGGCGAGCGGTCCGGCGATGCTCCGCGGCCGCGGAGCGGCGAAGCCGCCGCGCAGCAGCAGGCGCGACCGGAGAGGCTCGGTGCACCATTCGTCGCGCCGGGCGAGCCGCCGGCACCGCTTTATGCGGCCCTCGATCTCGGCACCAACAATTGCCGGCTGCTCATCGCGCAGCCGACCCGGCCGGGCCAGTTCCGTGTGGTCGATGCGTTTTCTCGAATCGTCCGGTTGGGCGAGGGGCTCGGCGCCAGCGGGCGGCTTTCGGAGGACGCGATGGAGCGCTCGGTCGAAGCGCTCAAGGTCTGTGCCGCCAAGCTCGGTGCCCGATCGATCCGCCGGCGCCGGCTGATCGCGACCGAGGCTGCGCGTGCGGCTGCCAACGGCGAAGCCTTCATGAACCGCGTCGCCGAGGAAACCGGTCTCGAACTCGAGATCATCGATCGCGAGACGGAGGCACGGCTTGCTGTGTCCGGCTGCTCGTCGCTCGTCGACCGCGAAACCCGGTCCGTCGTGCTCTTCGACATCGGCGGCGGCTCGTCGGAAATTGCGGTCATCCGGATCGGCGAAAATCGCTCGAGCCGGCTTGCCAATCACATTACCCACTGGACTTCGCTGCCCGTGGGCGTCGTCACCCTTTCCGAGCGCCACGGCGGCGAGCATGTGACGCCCCAGAGTTTCGAGGTGATGGTGCGCGAGGTCGAGGCCATGCTTGCCGGCTTCGAGAGCCCCTCCGTCGACGCGCTGGCAAGCGGCTCCTATGGCGGCGGCTTCCACCTGATCGGAACGTCGGGAACCGTGACGACGCTTGCCGGCGTGCATCTCGATCTGCCGCGCTACGACCGCCGCCGCGTGGACGGCCTCTGGCTTTCCGATGACGAGGTCTCGGCCATGCAGGCGCGCCTCCTCTCCTGGGATTTCGCCGCGCGTGCCGCTAACCCCTGCATCGGTCCGGACCGGGCCGATCTGGTGCTTGCCGGCTGCGCGATCCTCGAGGCGATCCGCCGCCGCTGGCCGTCGAGCCGCATGCGCGTCGCCGATCGCGGGCTTCGCGAAGGGCTGCTGACCGATATGATGGCGGATGACGGGGCCTGGCGCCGGGGGCGTCCGCGCCGTCATCAGCGCAGCTTCGGTTCTCCGCAGGCGGGCGAGGAACGGGTAAAGCGCCACGAAGGAACCGAGGCATGACGAAATCCCCGATCGGCGGCAATCGCAGCGGCCGCAAGCTCGGACAGAAGGTCAAGAAGGGCAAGCTGAAGGCGTCTTCGCGCCGCTGGATCGAGCGCCACATCAACGACCCCTATGTTCAGCGGGCGCAGCTCGAAGGCTACCGCGCAAGAGCGGCGTTCAAGCTCCTGGAGATCGACGAGAAGCACAAGATTCTTGCTGGCGCCAAGCGCATCATAGATCTGGGCGCGGCACCCGGAAGCTGGTCTCAGATCGCCGCCAAGGTGACGAATTCGACCGATGCCGATCCGCGGGTCGCGGCGATCGACTTCCTCGAAATGGATCCGATCCCGGGCGTCCGCTTCCTGCAGATGGATTTCCTGGATCCCGAGGCGCCGGAAGAGCTGAAACAGGCGATCGGCGGAGCTCCGGACATCGTTCTGTCCGATATGGCCGCGCCGACCACGGGCCATCGCCAGACCGACCATATCAGAACCATGCATCTCTGCGAGGTGGCGGCGCATTTCGCCGTCGAGGTACTCGCGGAGGGCGGACATTTTCTGGCGAAGACCTTCCAGGGCGGCACCGAGCGCGACCTCCTGAACATGCTGAAGCAGAACTTCCGTCAGGTCGTCCATGTGAAGCCGGCGTCCTCCCGTGCCGAATCGGTCGAGATGTTTCTGCTCGCCAAGGGCTTCAAGGGCCGCCACGGGCTTAAGACCGACGAGCCGGCAGAGGGTGCTGCGGAGGAATAGTGCCATGCTGCTATATGTGACCCTCGGCTCCAACGACCTCGAAAGGGCGGGCGCTTTCTACGACACGGCGCTTGCGCCCCTCGGCCTCAAGCGCCGCAGGGAGGATGAGGTGGAGATTGGTTACGGCGCGGAGGGTGACTTCCGCTGCCGGCTTTGGGTGGTGACCCCGTTCAATCGCGAGGCCGCGACCATCGGCAACGGCTCGATGGTGGCGCTCGAGGCGCAAAGCCGCGCGGCGGTGGACGCCTTCCATGCCGCGGCGCTCGCCGGTGGCGGCACCGATGAAGGCGCGCCGGGGCTGCGTCCCTTCCATGCAAATTTTTATGCGGCTTACGTCCGTGACCCGGACGGCAACAAGCTTTCGGCGGTCTGCGAGCGGCCGGAATAGGCGTTACGAGGCTTGCTTGAAGGGCAAATGGGCGGAGCTTTCCTCGCTGACAGCGCCGCCCGATCGGAGCCTGCAGCAGATCATTTGCCGGCAGCCGTCGTTTCCACTTCCCGCACGGCCAGCCGATGGCCCGAGACGGAGGCGCCGGCATTCTTCGCCATGGCGACGAAGGGAATTGCCGCCAGAAGATTGGCGATGGCAATGATCATGAAGGCGACGTGGAAGTCTTCGAGCTCGAGCGGCCTGCCGCTGAGCGCCGTCTGGAATTCGAGAATGGCGCCTGCGACTGCGACCCCCAATGCGAGACTGATCTGCTGCAGCACGGCGCTCATCGACGTCGCCTTGCTGGCGTCGGCATCGTCGATGTCGGCGAAAGAGAGTGCGTTGACGCCGGTGAAGAAGAACGAGCGGGCGAAGCCGGCGATCAGCAGGACGGAGATCAACAGGAGATAGGGCGTCGCCGGCGTGAAGAAGCCGTTCGCGAAAGTCGTGACGGCCGCAATCACGGCGGCGATGAGCAGCGTCGTGCGGAAGCCGGCGAAAGCGAACACGCGGCGCGCGAGAAACTTCGTGGTGATGGCGCCGACGGCGCCGACGAAGGTGATGAGGCCCGATTGGAACGGGCTGAGACCGAAGCCGACCTGGAGCATCAGCGGCATAAGGAAAGGCACTGCGCCGACGGAGATGCGGAAGATCGTGCCGCCGATCGACGCGGCGCGGAAGGCACCGTCGCGGAAGAGCTTGAGATCGAGCACGGGCGCCGGATGCCGGCGCGCATGGAAGATATAGAGGAGCGAGGCGGCGACGCCGGCCGATACGGAAGCGATACCGATCGCCGGCGGCAGGGCCGGCAGGCTGATGACCGAAAGCCCGAAGACCACGCCCGCGGCGGCAATGCCTCCGAGCAGGAAACCGATGATATCCACCGGGGGCGGATTTCGCCGCTCCATCTCGGGCAGGTAGATGCCGGAGAGAAAATACCCGACAATCCCAACCGGCACGTTGATCAGGAAGATCCAGTGCCAGGAGAGGTAGGTCGTGATGAAGCCGCCGAGCGGCGGGCCCGCGAGCGGTCCGACCAGTGCGGGTATCGTCAGCAAAGCCATTGCCGAGACAAGTTCGCTGCGCGGCGCACTGCGCACGAGGACGAGCCGCGCGACCGGCGTCATCATGGCGCCGCCCATGCCCTGCAGGAAGCGTGCAAGGACGAAGGCGAAGAGGCTATCCGCCACCGCACAGAAGACGGAGCCCGCGATGAAGACGAGGATCGCCGCGCGGAAGATTCGCTTGGCGCCGAACCGGTCCGCCATCCAGCCGCTCAGGGGAATGAAGATCGCCAGCGCCACCATATAGGAGGTCAGTGCGAGCTTCAGCGTGATCGGCCCGACGCCCATATCGCGCGCGATTGCCGGCAGCGATGTCGAAATGACGGTTGAATCCATCTGCTCCATGAAGAGAGCGACGGCGAGGATCAACGGGACGATGCGGTTCATGAAAGGCGCCTTGGGGCTGTCACTGCGGGCGTTAGCCCCATTGGTTCTTAATTCGAAATCGATTTGAGGACAAAATCATCAGAAACTCGAGCGCGCTGGTCGCCGGTAAGCGGTTCCGATGGCTTTGTCGGGGCGAAACCGGAGATTGAAGATCACATGCGTGTGATCCGTCCTGTCCATTTCTGTCAAGGCACTACTTTTCGCCTGTGATCACCGGCGCGCGGGCAGCGCCGGTCAACAGGAGGGAATGACGATGGCTTTTCAATTGAAGCGGCGGACGCTGTTCGCAGCAGGCGCGGGCGCATTGGCGGCACCAAGTCTGCTGGCAGGCATTGCCGGTGCTCAGGAAACGACGGAAAAGGGCGGCGCGGCGATGAGTGCGGACTTCAAAACTTTGAAACTCGGAAGTTTCAAGGTGACGGTGATCAGCGACGGGACGCGCGCCGCGGACAAGCCGCACGAGATCTTCGGCACCAATCAGCCTGCGGAGTCGGTCTCCAAACTTCTGGAACAGAATTTCCTGCCGACCAGCGGCTTCGTCAACGGCTTTTCCCCGGTTCTGGTCGATACCGGATCCGAGGTCGTTCTCTTCGACACCGGGCTTGGCGAGGGAGGTCGCGAGGCGGGCACGGGCAAGCTTGCGGAAGGCCTGAAAGCTGCCGGTTATGCTCCGGAACAGGTGACGGTCGTCGTCATCACCCACATGCACGGCGACCACATCGGCGGCCTGACGGAGGGTGGAAAGCCCGCTTTTGCCAATGCGCGCTATGTGACCGGGCAGGTCGAGTACGATTTCTGGAAGGACGGCGCCCGCGTCGGCACGCCCGCCGAAAACGGGCACAAGGCGGTGCTGGCGAAGGTCGTGCCGCTGGCGGAAAGGATCACCTTTGTCGCGGATGGCGGGGAGGTCGTCCCCGGCATCTCTGCGATGGCTGCGTTTGGTCATTCTCCGGGGCATATGATCTATCGGCTCGAATCCGACGGCAAGGCCATGATCCTGACCGCAGACACGGCCAACCACTATGTCCTGTCGCTGCAGCGGCCGGATTGGGAGGTTCGCTTCGACATGGACAAGGCGGCTGCCAGCGCGAGCAGAAAAAAGGTCTTCGACATGATCGCGACCGACCGGCTGCCCTTCATCGGCTATCACATGCCGTTTCCGTCCGTCGGCTTCGTCGAGAGCCAGGATCAGGGCTATCGCTTCGTACCGGCGAGCTATCAGTTCGACATATGAAGAGACGGCTTGCTGCACTGCGACAACAATTCGCCGGGGCCCATAAGATTTGGGCCCCTTGGCTATTTTCATTCCGGCATATCCGTGTTACCAGCCCTCGCCAACTTCCAAGAAAAGCCTTGAAGTCACCCGGTGGACAAGTCGCTGAGCGTCCCCGGGGATTTTTCGTTTATTTGAAGAGGAACTGGCCATGGCGCGCATCATCGAAACGGCAACCGGTCTGGAGGCTTTGACCTTCGACGACGTTCTGCTCCAGCCAGGACATTCCGAGGTGATGCCGGGTCAGACGAATATCGCCACCCGCATCGCACAGGACATCGAACTCAATCTTCCGATCCTCTCGGCGGCCATGGATACCGTCACCGAGGCGCGGCTCGCGATCGCCATGGCTCAAGCCGGCGGCATCGGCGTCATCCACCGCAACCTGACGCCCGCCGAACAGGCGGAAGAAGTCCGGCAGGTCAAGAAGTTCGAAAGCGGCATGGTCGTCAATCCGGTGACGATCGGCCCGGATGCGACGCTTGCGGATGCTCTCGGCCTGATGAAGGCGCACGGCATTTCCGGCATTCCCGTCGTGGAAAACGGCGGCCTCGGCGGGCAGAAGCAGGGGCGCCTCGTCGGCATCCTCACCAACCGCGACGTCCGCTTCGCGTCCGATCCTTCCCAGAAGATCTACGAATTGATGACGCGGGAAAACCTTATCACGGTGAAGGAAAGCGTCGATCAGCAGGAAGCAAAGCGCCTTCTGCACAAGCACCGGATCGAGAAGCTCCTCGTGGTCGATCCCGAAGGACGCTGCGTCGGACTGATCACCGTCAAGGACATCGAAAAGTCCCAGCTCAACCCGAACGCCGCCAAGGATGCGCAGGGCCGGCTTCGCGCCGCCGCCGCCGTCAGCGTCGGCGACGACGGTTTCGAGCGCGCCGAGCGGCTGATCGATGCCGGCGTTGACCTGATCGTCGTCGACACCGCCCACGGCCATTCGCAGCGCGTGCTCGATGCGGTGGCACGGGTGAAGAAGCTTTCCAACTCGGTGCGCATCATGGCGGGCAACGTCGCGACGGGGGACGGTACCAAGGCGCTGATCGACGCCGGCGCGGATGCGGTCAAGGTCGGCATCGGCCCCGGCTCGATCTGCACGACGCGCATCGTCGCCGGGGTCGGCGTGCCCCAGCTCGCCGCGATCATGGCGGCCGTCGAGGCCGCACAGGCCGCGGACATCCCGATTATCGCCGACGGCGGCATCAAATATTCGGGCGATGTCGCCAAGGCGATCGCCGCCGGCGCTTCGGCCGTGATGATCGGCTCGCTGCTCGCCGGAACCGAGGAGAGCCCTGGCGAGGTCTTCCTGTACCAGGGCCGGTCCTTCAAGGCCTATCGCGGCATGGGGTCCGTCGGCGCCATGGCGCGCGGCTCGGCCGACCGCTATTTCCAGGCGGAAGTCCGCGACACGCTGAAGCTCGTGCCGGAAGGCATCGAGGGGCAGGTGCCTTACAAGGGGCCGGTCTCCGGCGTCCTGCACCAACTCGCCGGCGGCCTCCGCGCCTCCATGGGCTATGTCGGCGGGGCCACGATCAAGGATTACCAGGAGCGCGCCACCTTCGTTCGCATCTCCGGCGCCGGCCTCCGCGAGAGCCATGCCCATGACGTGACGATCACCCGCGAGAGCCCGAACTATCCGGGCGGCGCCTGATATCATCGGCGGACGCCGTCCGGCGTCCGCCATGTCCATTGCTGACACTGAGAGCATCGATGACAGGCTTCGAAATATTCTGGCCGATGGTGGCCCATGTCGCGCTTGTCTTTGCGCTTTATGCGCTCCTCTCCACGCGTCGGGCATCGCTCATCAGGTCGGGCGAGATCGACGCTTCCCTGTTCCGGGAAAACCGCGGCGAGCCGGGCGAGAGCCTTATCGTGCGAAACAGCATCGCGAACCAGTTCGAGCTGCCGGTTCTCTTCCATCTCTGCTGCGTGCTGCTCTACATCACCGAGGCGGACAATCTCCTCTCGCTTGGTCTCGCCTGGCTTTTCGTGGCGCTCCGTTATGCTCACGCCTTCATCCACGTCACGAGCAATCGGCTTCGCTTTCGCCAGCCGCTGTTCATGGCAGGTTTCATCGTGCTCTTCGCGATGTGGACATGGCTTTCCGTCTGGATGGCGATGAGCTGAGGTAACGCAGTTTTGTAAGTCCGTGACCGTGCCGCTGACCTATCCTGTCGCCGGGTGGTCTGGTGCCGCCTGCTACAGCGACATTTGATCTGCCATAGCCCCAGGGAGAGCGTCATGAACAAGCCTGTCATCACCCAGGCGATGATCGATGCCTATGACGAATATACGCATCTCACTTTGGATCGCCGCCGTTTCATGGAGAGATTGACGGCGCTGGCGGGTACGGCTGCGGCCGCCGCCGCAATCGCGCCGATGCTGGCTGCCGATAGTGCCAAAGCCGAAATGATTGCCGAGACGGACGAGCGCATCAAGGGAGAGGACATCACCTATCCCGGCGCCGACGGCGAAATGAAGGGATATCTCGTCAGACCCGCCGATGCGTCCGGCAAGCTTCCCGCCGTCATCGTCATTCACGAGAATCGTGGCCTGAACCCACACATAAGAGACGTTGCGCGCCGCATGGCGCTCGAAGGCTTCGTGGCGCTTGCGCCCGATTTCCTGTCGCCGGACGGTGACACACCGGCCGACGAGGACAAGGCGCGGGAGATGATCAGCGCACTCGACGCAACCGAGACGAATGAGAATGCCGTCGCCACCGTGAGCTTTCTGAAAGGCCATGCGGAAAGCACCGGCAATGTCGGCGCGATCGGCTTTTGCTGGGGCGGCGGTCTCGTCAACAGGCTTGCCGTGAACGCACCCGATCTCAAGGCCGGCGTGGCCTATTACGGCGCCCAGGCGAAGGCCGAGGACGTGCCGAAGATCAAGGCGGCGCTGCTGCTGCATTACGCCGGGCTCGACGAGCGCATCAATGCCGGCATAGAGGCCTACCGCAAAGCACTGACGGAAAACGGCAAGGACGTGACGATCCACGTCTATGAAGGTGCGAACCACGCCTTCAACAACGACACCTCGGCGGCGCGGTACAACAAGGAGGCGGCCGACCTCGCCTGGCAGCGGACCGTCGAATTCCTGAAGACGAAGCTGGCTTGATCATGCGGCTGGACGAGGCGCAGCTTTCGCCGCGCCCCGTCCGGCCGCGGCAGCATCCCGCGAGATCTCCCGGGCGCAGGCCGATATGGCGTTCGCAAGCGCGTCCATGTCGCGCGGCCGCGGGTTGCTGCGCCGCCAGATGAGCCCGATCTCGCGAGAGGGCTCCGGGGCGGCGAGGGGCACGATCCGGATCGCGTTGCGTGCGGCTTCGCTCGGTATCGCGATCTCGGGGATGAGTGTCATTCCCATGCCGTTTGCAACCATCTGCAAAAGCGTTGCCATCGACGTGGCGCCGAAACTCAGGAGCTGCCGTTTGCCGGCCGTATTGCAGACGGCCAGCGCCTGATCACGCAGGCAATGGCCTTCTTCGAGCAACAGCAGCTGCGATATATCCACCTGCTCTTCCGTCATCGGCGACATGAGCACATGCCGGTCGTTCTCCGCCACGGCCATATAGAAGCGGTCGGAAAACAGCGGCCGGGTAACGATGCCGTCCGCGTCGACCGGCAGCGCCGCCACGACCGCATCCAGCCGGCCGTCGCCGAGATCGGCGATGAGCCGGTCGGTAAGCGACTCCTTCAGCTCTATCTCGATCGCCGGATAGCGTTCGCGCAGGTAGGGAATGAGCCTCGGTACGAGATAGGGCGCGAGCGTCGGGATAACCCCGAGGCGGACCCGCCCCTCGAGAGTGCCCGTGTTTGTCCGGGCGCTCTCCTCCAATCTGCCGACATCCGCGAGGATGGAACGCACCTGCGCCAGCACTTCCTCGCCCTTGACGGTCAGGAAAACGCCGGCGCGGCTCCGTTCCACCAGCTTCACGCCCAGATGTTCTTCCATCTCCATGATCTGCGCAGAGAGCGCCGGCTGGCTGACATGGGTGAGTTCGGCCGCCTTGCCGAAGTGGCGAGTGGCCGCGAGGGCATCGAAGTAACGCATCTGCCTGAGTGTCAACATGATAGGAAAATCTTATCGTAATCAGCAGGAAATACAATTGGAGATTATCGTCCCGGGATGGGAGAAACCAGTGCCAAGGCATTCCATGCGCTATGCCGATCGTGGCTGCTGTCGTCAGCCGTCACGCTCTCCAGCGAGCATCGGAAGCCGAAACGTCGAAACAGGAGGGATGCGATGACAGATCGTCCGACGATCACCACCACCGCCGGGGCGCCGGTGCCGGACAACCAGAATTCGCTGACGGCAGGGCCGCGCGGCGGCATCATGCTGCAGGACTATCAGCTCATCGAGAAGCTGGCGCATCAGAACCGCGAGCGCATTCCGGAACGCGTCGTCCATGCCAAGGGCTGGGGTGCTTTCGGCACGCTGAAAATCACCGGTGACATCTCGCAATACACCAGAGCGAAATGTCTCCAGCCCGGCGCCGAAACGCCGATGCTGGCCCGCTTCTCGACCGTCGCCGGCGAACAGGGCGCCGCCGACCACGAGCGCGACGTCCGCGGTTTCGCGCTTAAATTCTACACCGGGGAAGGCAACTGGGACCTCGTCGGCAACAATACGCCGGTCTTCTTCATTCGCGATCCCTACAAGTTCCCCGACTTCATCCACACGCAGAAGCGGCATCCGAAGACCAATCTGCGTTCCGCCACTGCCATGTGGGACTACTGGTCCCTGTCGCCGGAAAGCCTGCATCAGGTGACGATCCTGATGTCCGACCGCGGCCTCCCGCAGACGCCGATGCATATGAACGGCTACGGCTCGCACACCTATTCCTTCTGGAACGACGCGGGCGAACGCTACTGGGTGAAGTTCCACTTCAAGACGCAGCAGGGCCACAAGTTCTTCACGAACGAGGAAGGCGAAACGGTCATCGGCAAGACCCGCGAGGGCTATCAGGAGGCACTGTTCTACGCGATCGAGAACGGGGCTTTCCCGCGCTGGACGGTTCAGGTGCAGATCATGCCGGAGCTCGACGTGGAGAAGACGCCCTACAACCCGTTCGACCTGACCAAGGTCTGGCCGCATGCCGACTACCCGCCGATCGAGATCGGCGTGCTGGAGCTCAACCGCAACCCGGAAAACTATTTTGCCGAGATCGAGAACGCAGCCTTCTCGCCCTCCAATATCGTTCCCGGCATCGGCTTTTCGCCGGACAAGGTGCTGCAGGCCCGCATATTCTCCTACGCGGATGCCCACCGCTACCGCCTCGGCACGCATTACGAGCACATCCCGGTCAACCAGCCGCGCTGCCCGGTTCACCACTACCATCGCGACGGTCAGATGAACACCTATGGCGGCATCCGCACCGGCAATCCGGACGCCTATTACGAGCCGAACTCCTTCAATGGACCGGCCGAACAGCCGCTGGCCAAGGAACCGCCGCTCAGAATAGACGGCGACATGTCCCGCTACGACCACCGCGTCGGCAATGACGACTACATTCAGGTGCGGGCGCTGTTCGACCTCTTCGACGAGGGGCAGAAGTCGCGCCTCTTCTCCAACATCGCGGCCGCTATGGGCGGCGTCCCGGGCGAGATCGTCGAGCGGCAGCTCATTCATTTCGCCCGCGTCCACCCGGAATACGAGGCGGGCGTCCGCCAGGCGCTGAAGACCGCCCACGGCTACGAGGCGGACACGATCAGCACGGCCGCCGAGTAGTCCGGCGCCCGTTCCGGCAAGCGCGAAGGCCACGCCTCAGCAAGGCGTGGCCTTCGTCATTGGAGGAGATATGTAAGCGGCTCACCAGCCCGGCAGCATATGGCTCTGTCTGAGGCGCGGATAACGGGGATAGCCCTTGAGATCGCCTTCGAGATCGTCGTTGACGGTGATCGGCGTGATGTTGTCCAGGCAGGCGGTAATGTGATTGGTGATCGCGTTCGACAGCGACGGCGAAAGGCCGGGGCGCTTCATGATGCCGATCTGCACCGGCGCCAGCGACGGGAAGCCGTCGGCCAGCGTCAGCACCTTCATGCCCGGTCGCAGTGCCGACTCCGGAAGGACGGAGACCGCCATGCCGGCGAGAACCGCCGCGGCAACGACGGTCGAGGACCAGCTCGTGAACAGGATCTGATATTCCTTGCCGGTCGCATCGAGCGCCGCGCAGGCAGCCTGCCGCCACTGACAGTCGCGCCGGCCGACCGCAAGCGGGATTGGCGCATTCTCGGGCAGCGGATGATTGATGGAGCTGACCCAGCAGAGCGGTTCGGTTCGTACGACGTCGGAAGCCCGCGCACGCGGATTGTGGGTGACGAGCGCGATGTCGAGATCGCCCTTCGCCATTTTTTCCGCGAGGTCCACCGAAGGCTCGCAAACGATGTAGAGCTCGACGTTCGGATGCGTCTTGGCGAAGCGGACGATGATTTCGGGCATGTAGCGGTCCGCGTAGTCGTCCGGTGTGCCGATCCGCAGCGTGCCCTCGAGGCGGTTGTCGTCGAAGGAGGCTATTGCCTCATTGTTGAGGCGGATCATCCGGCGGGCAAAATTGAGGAGCCTGTCGCCCTCGACGGTCAGCCGGTTGCCCCGGCCATCCTTCATGAAAAGCGGCTTACCGATCCGTTCTTCCAGGCGTCGCATCTGCATCGACACGGCGGATTGAGTCTTGAAGACACGGTCGGCCGCCTTGGTGAAGCTGCCCGTGTCTGCGATTGCTACGAAGGTTTGCAGCTGGTCGATATCGAGCGGTGCGGACATGGCCGGAATACCTATAAGATTGTTTGATGAATATCATTAAAAACATTCGTTGGACTGATCAATAAGGATTTGCGAATGATAATCCGCAAACCACGTCAATCTTTCCGGCCAAAATAGTCGCCGGTTCGCCAAAAGTATTTCCGCCTGCCCCTGCGAAAGACCTCCCCGCAGGGGACGGGTTTCTTCGTGCCCGCGAAAAGGAGTTCCGTCATGCGCACGACCCACCACGCCTCCGGTTTCGGCCTCGTTGCGAGCAGGCAGTCGCCTGCAGCCCGCACAACAGGCATCATCGGCGTGCTGACGGCCGTCTGGCGCCTTTATCGAAACCGCTGCCAGATTGCCCGCCTGCAGGATCTCGACGATCGCCAGTTGCTGGACATGGGTTTGAAACGCGAAGACCTGCACGAGGCGCTGACCTCGGCCTTCTTCGAAAACCCGGGCAGCTACCTGACGCGCGCCTCACGCAATCGGGCGAACCTCTTCTACAAGGGAGTGCGCCACGATTGACCCCTCATGGCGCGTCCCGCCGCCTCGGATGCGCCAGTGCGGCATGATCTGCGAAATCTTCGCCTCGCGCGGATCATGCCGCGAATTTTAGATCGTGCCGATGGCACGTCGTAACAGTTCCCCGCAGGGTATGAGCCAATAGACCCTGCTGCTTGCCCGGTACATGCCAAGACGTGTACCGGGCTTTTTTGCGCGTCTGATAAGGCGCGGCGCGGTAGGCTCCGACGCAGCTTTCCTCACCGATTTTGTCGGCATGTTTCCAGTTTGGGAATAAATCATGGCGGAGGCCAGTCGAGCGCGTGCCCGTCCTGCGGAGAGGGGCAATCCCGGCGGCTACGCCTTGCCGCCCGAGCCGCCCTTGTAGCTCTCGAACAGCGCGTCGATGCTCTTCTGATATTCCTTTTGCATTTCCAGCCCGCTGTCGAAGAGACTGTTCATCGCCTGCGAAAACTGGGCGAAGGCCGGGTTGTCGGCCGGCGCTTTCTGCGCCGTGTCGGCGCCCCGCATCATCTCCGCATAGGCCTTGAAGAACGGGTTGTCGGCGAAAAGATCGGCTGCTTTCGGCTTATCGCCGGCCTTGCCCGTTTCTCCCGGCTTGCCCATGCCGAAGAAGCCCTGCATCGCCTGGGTGAAAGGATTGTCGAAGGGGTTGGACTGCGGTTCGGGCTTCTTGGCGAGGCCTGTCGCCTCCATCCATTGCTGCATCAGCGTCATCATCGGATTGTCGGCGAGCCCACCGCTCATCTGCCCCGTGGTCTGTTTGAAGAGCCCGCCCATCAGCGTACTCGCCATCACCGGCAGCATCTGCTTGTAGATCTCCTGACCGATCCCCGTCATCTGTGCCGCCTGCGCCGCGATCGCGCGCGACATTTCCTTCGAGCCGAAAAGCTGGCCGAGAATGCCGTTGCCATCTGCGACACCCTGGGGTGTGAACGCCTGGCTTATGTCTTCGAAATACCGGGCGTAATTGCCGGTCGAGAGCGCCGTCAGCAGCGCGCCGAAGTCGTAGGGGTTCGTCGTATTGTACTTGAAGCCGGTGGAAAATGCGGGCATCAGCGCTGCCGTGGCTTTCGCCATCTGCTCCTGCGCGAGCCCGAATTGTTTCGCCATCAGTTCGATGGCGTGGCCGTTCTGCGCCTGCGCGAACATGTCAAAAAGCGGTGCCATTGGCGTTCCTTCCCGGGACGAGCGACGCATGTCCTTGCACTATAACGGGAATTGGAGGGCTGGAAACCGCTTTTTCTGAAGCGCCGGACGGGGGGCGGAAGGAGCATGTCGGCTGCGCTCCGTCCGGGTAGAGGGTCCGCTCAGTATTGGTAGTCGGCGAAAACCGGTTCCACCGATTCGTTCCAGCGGCCGTGATAGAGCGAGAGCATGTCTTCCGCGAGCGTCGCCTTCTTCGCCAGCACTTCGTCAAGCGGTGCCAGGAACTGGCTTTCGTCGATGCCGTCGCCGTTCAGCCGGTTGCGGCGCTTGAGACCGTTGCGCGAAATGGCGAGAACCTCGCGCGCGACATCGAAAAGCGACCTCGACCGGAATTCGGCCGCGAGCGCCTTTGCGGGCACGGCATCTCTGAGTGCCAAGACCTCTTCGTAACCCCAATCGCGGGTCAATTCCTCGGCTGCCGACAGGGCCTCGTCATCGTAGAGCAGGCCGACCCAGAACGCCGGCAGGGCGCAGATCCGCCGCCAGGGGCCGCCGTCTGCCCCGCGCATTTCGAGAAAACGCTTCAGACGGACGTCGGGAAAGAGAGTCGACAGATGATTGGTCCAGTCGCCCATAGTCGGCTGCCACTCGGCAATTTCGCCCTTCAGCGCCCCGTTCATGAACTGACGGAAGGTGACATGGGTGCAGTCATGGTAATGCCCGTCGCGGACGACGAAATACATGGGGACGTCGAGCGCCCATTCCACATAGTCGCTGAAGCCGAAGTCCGGCTTGAAGGCCGTCGGCAACAGGCCCGAGCGCCGGTTGTCGGTATCGCGCCAGATGTCGCCCCGCCAGGAAAGCAGCCCGTTCGGCTTGCCTTCGGTAAAGGGGGAGCTCGCAAAGAGGGCGGTGGCGAGCGGCTGCAGCTTCAGGGAGACCTGCATCTTCCGCCGCATGTCCTCTTCCGAGGAGAAGTCGAGGTTAACCTGGATCGTGCAGGTGCGATACATCATGTCGAGGCCCTTGCTGCCCACCTTGGGCATGTAGCGCGTCATGATGGCGTAGCGCGACTTCGGCATGCGCGGCGTCTCGGCGAAGCTCCATTTGGGGCTGCCGCCGATGCCGAGGAAACGGATGCCGAGCGGTTCGGCGATTTCCCGAAGCACGGCAAGGTGCTGGTTGGATTCCTTGCAGGTCTGATGGAGGTTCTCGAGCGGCGCGCCGGAAAGCTCGAATTGCCCGCCCGGCTCGAGCGAAATCGCTCCATTGCCCGAGGGCTCGGCAAGGCCGATGACATTCCCCTCGTCCACGATCGGCTCCCAGCCGTTCCTTTCGGCCATACCGTTCAGGAGCGCCTGGATGCTGGCTTCGCCGAAATAGGGCACCGGGCTGTTGTTCGCCTTGAAGAAGGCGAACTTCTCATGTTCGGTGCCGATCCGGAACTTTTCCTTTGGCTTCGATCCGGATGCCAGATAGGCGGTCAGTTCAGCGACAGAGGTAACCGGCGTCTGGTCGGTAGTGTCTCGGGCCATATTCGTCTTCTTTGCCTGGGCGGCTCCTGCGGGGTCAGCAGGATCGGATGGAGTGCTTGAACCGTAATCAAGTGCGGCGCAAGTCAATTTCTTTCAAGATGCCCTCAAAAAAACTAGGAGCAAGCGGATGGACGCATCATCGCCAGTCGCCGAGCGTCGCCTGAATGACGGCCATCGCAGCCACTGCCGCGGTATCGGCGCGCAGGATGCGCGGCCCGAGAGGGATCGCCGTCACGAAGTCACGGCTCCGCAGCAGGTCCCGCTCCGCCTCCGAAAAGCCGCCCTCCGGCCCGATCAGGAGCGCCAGCCGGCGTTCGGCAATTGCCTCGAGGATGGGCAGTGGATTCTGGCTGTCGTTTCCCTCGTCGCAGAAGACGATGCGCCGGTCGCGCGGCCAGTCCATGAGAAGGTCCTCGAGCTTGCGGGGGTCCTCGACTGCCGGGATGCCGAGCACGCCGCATTGCTCCGCCGCTTCGATGACGTTGGCGCGAACGCGTTCGAGGCTGCCGATCTTTCCCTGGACATGTTGGGTCATGACCGGCTGCAGCACGCCGGCGCCCATCTCCACCGCCTTCTGCACGAGATAATCGAGCCGCCCTACCTTGAGAGGCGCAAACAGGTAGACGAGATCGCAAGGGGCGGGCTGAGGGCGCGTCTGTTCGACCGCGACGAGAACCGCCTGCTTGCGCGAAGGCATGGCTATCTCCGCCCGCCATTCGCCGTCCCGGCCGTTGAAGACCAGAAGCGATGCGCCTTCACCCAGGCGCAGGACGTTGATGAGATAGTTGAACTGCTCCCTCGTGGCTTCGTGTTTCGCTCCGGCGTGGAGCTGGTTGTCGATGAACAGTCGCTGCATGCGAAAATTGGCGCGCATCGGTATCGGGTGCCTTCTAGAGAAACAGACCGGAGAGGACGAGATAGAGAAAGGCCGAGAGCAGCGCCGACACGGGAACCGTGATGACCCAGGCGGCGACGATGGTCAGGAAGTGGGAGCGCCGCACCAGGCGCCGGCGGCGCACTTCCGCAAAGTTCGCCTCGCCCTTTTCCATGAATTCGGTCTGGCCCGTCTTGCGCCGGACATATTCGAGCCGCCGTTGCGAGTGACGCGTGTACCACTCGCGAAAGAAGCCGACGCCGAACACGGCGCCGACCGCCGTGTGGGTGGAACTGATCGGCAGGCCGAGAGCCGAGGCAAGCAGAACCGTCACGGCGGTCGCAAGCGCCACGCAGAAGGCGCGCATCGGGTTGAGACGCGTGATTTCCTCGCCGACGACGCGGATCAGCAGCGGACCGTAGAGCAGAAGACCCACCGAAATGCCGAGTGCGCCGATGAGGAGTACCCAGAAGGGGGCGTCCGAATCCGCGGTCGAGATCACGCCGTCGACAGCCGAGACGATCGCCGACAGCGGGCCGATCGCGTTCGATACGTCGTTTGCGCCATGGGCGAAGGAGAGCAGGGCGGCCGAGAAGATGAGCGGCAGGCGGAACAGCTTGCGAAGCGACTGGTTGCGGTTTTCGAGGCCTTCCGACTGGCGGTGGATCCACGGCTTCGACACGATGTAGCAAACGATCCCGGCCAGTCCGCCGATCGCCAGGCCGGTCGGAAGCGGAACGGAAGCCAGATGGTCGATTGCAAAGACCGCGACATAGGCCGTGAACGAACCGGCGGTGACGCCGAGGACGACAGGCATCCAGCGCCGGGCGGCGGAGATCTTGTCATCGCGATAGATGACGAACTCCTTCAGGAAGGCGAGGAAGAGTGCGGCAATGATCCCGCCGAGCACGGGCGAAATCGTCCAGCTCGCTGTGATGCCGGCGATCGCCCACCACTTGACGCTGGAAAGCCCGGCGGCGGCGACCCCTGCGCCGATAATGCCGCCGATGAGCGAATGCGTCGTCGAAACGGGCGCACGCGAGTAGGTCGCGATATTGATCCAGATCGCCGATGAGATAAGCGCCGAGAGCATCACCCAGACCAGCCCTTCGGCGCCGACCACCTGCGTGCCGTCGATGATCCCGGCCTCTACGGTCAGCGTGACCTTACGGCCGGCGATCAGCGCTCCGGCGATCTCGAACACCGCCGCAATCCCCAGCGCCACGGGCATCGATATCGCCTTTGCGCCGACCGCCGCTCCGACGTTGTTGGTGACGTCGTTGGCGCCGATGTTCATCGCCATGTAGCCCGCGACCGCCGCTGCTGCAACCACCACGGCCGCACCGGAGGCGCCGGTGAAATAGCTCGCCGCGAAACCCATGCTGAGGATCAGGAAGAGAGCGGCAAGTCCGGGAGCAGCCAATCTGCGCATGACGTGATGCGACGCTTCCTCGGCAAGGCTGAACTTGTCGAGATCCTTGTCGAGCGTCAGCTTTTCGAGGCGCGGTCGCGGCTTGGCCAATGGCTGTTCTCCAACTGTAATATTCGCCAGTAGCGGCACAAACGGGCGTATTCAAGAGGAATTGACGAGGGGGGCGAGGGGGTGCGGCCGGGGCGTTACCCGATCCGGCATGTCGCAGCCTGCGGCGAGCTTGCGCGTTCGACCAGTCGTCGGGGCGGATGCCGTGGGCTTCCGCCTCGCCGTCAGTTGCTGGAGGCTTTCGGCCGCTGCTCCGGGTCGGGGCCGAGGCGTTTGCCGAAATCGAGGATAAGCTCTTTCAGCGAAGGCTCTGCAACGCGCTTTGCCGCCTCACGATAGTCGACCCATTCCAGCCGCCTGCTGCCTTTCTCCGGGAAGTTCTTGCAGAAATCCTCGACTTCGAGCGCATGCACCTGCACCTTGCAGGAGATCTCCAGGCCGTGGTCCATCCGCTTCTGATAGACGTAGGCGCCGATGGCGGCCCTCTGCACCTTGCCCTTCACCCCGGCTTCCTCATAGGCCTCGCGCTCGGCGACCTCGTGTGCCTGCTTGCCCTGCATCGGCCACCCCTTGGGGATGACCCACCGGCCGGTGTCGCGGCTGGTGATCACCAGGATTTCCAGCGCATTCGTCTTCCTGGCAAGCCGATAGCACAGCGCCGCATACTGCATTCGCGCCGGGCGACGCAGCATGAGTTGCACATCAGAAGCGAGCCGGTGCAGAAAGTTCAAGATTCCCGATACTCCTCAACGAATCAGTGGTTAGTGCGCGCGACCCGAGTATGAACCGTCGCATGCCGCTGTAAATGCGTTCGTCAAACGCGCCGCATTCATTCGGATTCACGCTCTTCCTTTTCGGGACTATGCATCACCCAGCTAACGCAAAGCGCGGAGTCGCGGTTCCGACCGAACCACTGTCCCATGACCATATTTAGGAAATCGGCTGGAATTTTACCACGGGGCACTCGCCATCCGTACTTTTGCGCTTGTCGGGCGCGCGACGGGTCAGGAACCCGCGCGATCGCGCTGCTGCAGGCGCAGGCGGGCAATGCGCACCCACTCTCCGCTGCGCTCGGCCTCGCGCGCTGCCGTGGCGACGAAATCGATGTGGCTCTGCGCGGCCGCCTTGGCGGTTTGCGGATCGCCGACCATGATCGCCGCATAGATCGCCTCGTGCTGCGCGAGAAGCTGGTCGCGTGCGCCGGGCGCGTCGAAGACGGAATTGCGGTGGAAGAAGATGCCTTGGGTCAGCAGCCTGTAACAGGCCCTGAGGGTGTGAAGCAGGATGATATTATGAGCGCTTTCGCCGATGGCATTGTGCAGTTCGATATCGGCTTCGAGTTCTTCGGCGAAGTTGCCGCTCTCGTGTGCGGCGCGCATGCGTTTGATGACGCGGGTAAGAATGTCGCGGTCGAAGTCGGTTGCGCGGGTCGCCGCCAGTTCCGCCGTCAAGCCTTCGAGTTCGCGCCGGTATTCGAGATAGTCCTGGGTCGCCTTGTGGTGGCGTCCGATGAGCTCGATCAGGGGTTTGGAAAAGATCTGGCCGACCACGTCGGCGACGAACGTGCCGCCGCCATGCCGGCTTTCGACGAGACCGCGCGCCTCCAACTCCTTGAGCGCCTCACGCAGGATCGGCCGCGACACGTCGAAGCGCCTGGAGAGTTCTCGCTCGCCCGGCAAGCGATCGCCGTCGCGTAATACGCCCTCGAGGATCAGAAGCTCGATCTGCTGCACCACCTCGTCGGCCGTCCGGCCATGGCTGATACGGGCATAGAGGTCGTCCTGGTCTTCGGTCACGGCCACGTCTCCCGGAGCGCCAAGGGCATTGTGCACAGGTGTCGCCGGCCTCCGCTTCCATTCGGCAATCTAACAGGACCGATCAAGTGGTCAAATTGATTGTCCACTCTGCCGGTGTTGACAAAGATCGAACTGCGTCAAAGCGCCCTGTTCTTTTTACCTTATCCGTTGATAAGAAGGTGATGATGAACGCGTGAGGGGGAAGAAGCGCTTCATGCCAAAGGGCAGTTTTGCATTTCCGGTGGCGCCCATGCGCGCCCAGGCGCTCGGCGAGGTCCATTCACGGCCCTATGCACTGGTGACGACTCCGCGCGTCATCTTTCAACTCGCCTTCATGACGGAGGGCGGTTCGATCGTCGATCACGCCGTGATGTCCGAGTTGTCGCGTTCGCGCGGCATCGCCCCGCCCGGTCGCGACGCCAATCACCACGCGATCCCTTGGGGACAGGGAACGCTGCGCTGGGAGCGGCACACGGAATTCTCCACCTATTTCTGGGACGCGCCCGCGCCGGAAAGCTTCGGCGGCGAGGTGCCGATCCATCCGTTCGGCGACGGTTTTTCGCCCCCGGGCTCGCTGATTTCCGGAGTTCGTCTGGAAATCCGTCCCGATACGCCGGAGACCCGCGAGGCGATCGCGGCCTTCGATCCCACGAGCCTCTGTTACAGCGAAACCAAGAATGGCCAGGCGGTGCTCCTGACCGACTTTCGCCAGAACGGCGACGGACTGACCCAGGTGCTGGTCATCGATCGCGGCATGACGGAGGCGGGAACCGGCGCCCTGGTGCAGCGCCTGCTCGACATCGAGACCTACCGCACGCTCGCCATTCTCGGCCTGCCGCTTGCTCAGTCGCTGTCGCCGGAGATCCGCCGCACCGAGGACGGCCTGACGGCGGTGACTCAGCGCATGAAGGAAAACGTCCGCGAGGAGGCTGACGAGATGCTGGCGGAGATCACCCGCCTTGCCGCCGATCTCGAAGCGGGTGCCGCCCTCAGCCTCTATCGCTTCGGCGCCAGCCGCGCCTATTACGGCATTGTCCAGGAACGCATCCGCACGCTTTCCGAGACGCCGGTGCCCGGTTACGAGACCATCGGCACCTTCCTCGAGCGCAGGCTGGCGCCGGCAATGCGCACCTGTCAGTCGGTCGAGGAGCGGCAGGCGAATCTCTCGCGCAAGCTCGCCCGCGCTACGGCTCTCCTGAGAAGCTGGATCGACGTCGAACTGGAACGGCAGAACAGCGCCCTGTTGAATTCGATGGATCGCCGCGCCAAGCTGCAATTGCGCCTGCAGCAGACCGTCGAAGGATTGTCGGTGGCGGCGATTTCCTATTATGTCGTCGGGCTCTTCGGCTACCTCGCCAAGGCCGTCAGTCATGAAATACCCGTTGATCCCGGTCTCCTGACGGGCCTCGCCGTTCCCTTCGCGGTCGCCGGGGTTTGGCTGGTGGTGCGGCGCATTCGCCGCCATCACGACGAGCACGGATAGACTATTGCTCCCAGTAGGGCACCGGGCCGTAGAGTGCGGCGAGATAGTCGATGAACTGCCGCACCTTGGCCGGCAGGAATTGCCGGCTCGGATAGACCGCCGAAAGCGTCAGCTTGTGCGATCCTTCCCATTGCGGCAGCACCTGAACCAGGCGCCCCTCCCGAAGTTCCCTGCCGATGTCCCAGGTGGACCGCAGGGCGATGCCGGCACCGGCAATCACCGCTTCGCGGATGATTTCCGACGAGTTGGTGACGAGCGGTCCCTCCGGCCGATAGGAGAGGCTGCCGTCAGGCCCCTCCAGCTTCCAGTTGTCGTTGTTGTGCGCAGGCAGACAGATGTGATGCGCGAGTTCGCCGATCTCCGTCGGCGTTCCATGACGGGCGACATAGCTCGGCGCCGCGCAGAGAAGCCGGCGCACCGGCGCGAGCTTGCGGGCGACGAGGCTCGAATCGCTGAGTTCGCCTATTCGGATGGCGAGGTCGAAACCTTCTGCGACGATGTCGGTGAAATCGTCGGTCAGCACGATGTGCAGCTTCAGGTCGGGATGGTCCTTCATGAAACCGGTCAGATGCGGTGCGATGTGCATGCGCCCGAAGGAGGTCGGCGCGGAAATGCGCAGCGTCCCCTGGACGTGGGACGAACGGCCCGAGGCATAGGCCTCCGCTTCCTCCAGCCCGGCGAGAATGCCGAGAACGCGGTCATAGAAACCCTGGCCGGCCTCCGTCAGCGAAATCTGCCGCGTCGTGCGCTGCAGGAGCCGCGTGCCGAGCCTGTCTTCGAGCCGCTTGATACGTTTGGAAATCACGGCTGCGGAAAAACCGAGCGCGCGTCCCGCCGCCGACATGCTGCCGGTCGACACCACCCGCGCAAAAATCTCGAGATCGCCTAGATTCGTCATCAATCCTGATCATTGTTTCCAAAGGCGAAAAGATCATTAACATTTGCCGGGTGTCCGTCCAGCCCTGTAAAAGGTTAGAGCGGGATGCGATGAGGTCATTGCTTGTGTATGTCCTCGTCTCAAGTCCGCCGCACACTTTTGGGCGACATGCATTAGTGGTAAGCAAAAAATACCACTTTGCTGTGAATGGGAGGCGCTCATGCCGGAGACGATCGGCTTTCTGAAGCCAAGGCAGGCCGTCCTCGACCGTCGGCGGGAAATCGTCGCCGATCTTGCCGATCTGTTGCCGGAAGGCGGCCTCATCAGCGACGAGCGCGGCCTCAAGCCCTTCGAGACGGATGCGTTTATCGCCTATCGGCGGATGCCGCTCGCAGTCGTTCTTCCCCAGACGACGGAGCAGGTGGCCGCGGTGCTCAAATATTGCAGCCGCTACGGCATTCCGATCGTGCCGCGGGGCGCCGGCACCTCGCTCTCCGGCGGCGCCATTCCTCAGGAGGACGCGATCGTCGTCGGTTTGTCGAAGATGTCGCGCATCCTCGATATCGACCTGTTCAATCGCACGGCGACGGTTCAGGCGGGCGTGACCAATCTCAATATTTCCGATGCAGTTTCGGCCGACGGCTTCTTCTATGCGCCGGATCCGAGTTCGCAGCTCGCCTGCACCATAGGCGGGAACATCGGGATGAATTCCGGCGGCGCGCACTGTCTGAAGTACGGGGTTACGACCAACAACCTTCTGGGTGTCAAGATGGTGCTTTTCGACGGCACCGTGATCGAACTCGGCGGCAAGGCGCTCGACGCGCCGGGATACGACCTGCTTGGGCTCGTCTGCGGTTCGGAGGGACAGCTCGGCATCGTCACGGAAGCGACGGTGCGGCTGATTGCGAAGCCCGAAGGAGCGCGGCCCGTCCTCTTCGGGTTTGCCTCCTCCGAGTCCGCCGGCAGCTGCGTCGCCGATATCATCGGATCGGGCATCATTCCCGTCGCAATCGAATTCATGGACAAGCCGGCGATCGAGATCTGCGAGGCTTTCGCCCAGGCCGGCTATCCCCTCGACGTCGAAGCATTGCTGATCGTCGAAGTGGAAGGCTCCGAGGCCGAAATGGACGCCATGCTCGCCGGCATTATCGAGATCGCGCGCCGCCATGGCGTGATGACGATCAAGGAATCGCAATCGGCTCTGGAAGCGGCACTGATCTGGAAGGGGCGTAAGTCGGCCTTCGGCGCAACCGGCCGGATTGCCGATTATATCTGCATGGACGGAACGGTGCCGCTGAGCCAGCTCTCCCATGTCTTGAGGCGGACCGGCGAGATCGTCGCCGGCTACGGCCTGCGCGTTGCGAATGTCTTCCATGCCGGCGACGGCAACATGCATCCGCTGATCCTCTACAACATCAATGATCCGGAGGAAGCTGCCCGCGCGGAAGCTGCCGGCAATGACATACTGAAGCTCTGTGTCGAGGCGGGCGGCTGCCTGACCGGGGAACACGGCGTCGGCATCGAGAAACGCGATCTGATGCTGCACCAGTACAGCAGGGCCGATCTCGGCCAGCAGATGGCGGCGCGCGCCGCCTTCGATCCGCAATGGCTTATGAACCCGTCGAAGGTTTTTCCGCTCGAAGGGCGGCCCGCGGCATGATCGTCCATTTCGAGCCGGCAAGCGAGGAGGGGATCGCGTCCGTCGTGCGGTCCGCGGCGGCCGAGCGCGTCACGCTCGCCGTAGTCGGCGGCGGCACGCGCGCAGGTCTCGGCAACCCCACGCGTGCGGACAGAACGCTCTCGACCAGGCGCCTTTCCGGCATCGTCACCTATGACCCGGCCGAGATGACCATGAGTGCGCTTGCCGGAACGCCGCTCGCCGAAGTCGAGGCGGCACTGCACGCCAAGGGCCAGATGCTCTCCTTCGAACCGATGGACCACCGGCCGATTTTCGCAACGACGGGCGAACCGACGATAGGCGGGATCTTCGCCGCCAATGTCTCCGGGCCTCGCCGCTACGTCGCCGGTGCCGCTCGCGACAGCCTGCTCGGGGTGCGTTTCGTCAATGGCCGGGGAGAACTCATCAAAGCCGGCGGTCGGGTGATGAAGAACGTGACCGGGCTCGATCTCGTCAAGCTCATGGCGGGATCCTACGGCACGCTCGGCATTCTGACCGAAGTCACCTTCAAGGTGCAGCCACTCCCGCCGGCGGCGGCGACCGTCGTCGTCTCCGGGCTGAACGATGCGGAAGCCGCTGCGGTGATGGCGGAGGCCATGGCGCAGCCGGTGGAGGTTTCGGGTGCGTCGCATCTGCCGGAAAGCGTGCGCAGCCGCTTTCTCGACGGCGTATTGCCGGATGGCGCCGCAACGGTGCTCCGGCTCGAAGGCCTCGCGGCATCCGTTGCCATTCGGGCGCAGAAGCTCGGCGAAAAACTGTCGCGCTTCGGGCGGATTTCGCAACTCGACGAGGCGCAGACAGGAACCCTCTGGACGGAAATCCGCGATGTGAAGCCTTATGCCGATGGCACCAGACGGCCTTTGTGGCGCGTATCGGTCGCCCCTTCGGCGGGCCATCAGCTCGTCGCCGCATTGCGCCTGCAGACCGGTGTCGATGCCTTCTACGACTGGCAGGGCGGTCTGGTCTGGCTGCGCATGGAGGCAGACCCGGAGGCGGAACTGCTCCGCCGTTATATCGGCGCGGTCGGCGGCGGACATGCGGCGCTTCTGCGTGCCGACGAGGAGGCGCGCGGCCGCATTCCGGCCTTCGAACCGCAATCCCCGGCCGTGGCACAATTATCGGAACGCATCCGCGCCCAATTCGACCCCTCGGGCATATTCAATCCAGGGCGCGCGGCCGCGTTGGTCCAGAACTAGGCGAAGGGACCTTTCGCCATCGTGCGGTCTAAAAGATCGGCCTAAGACGAAGAGAATCGATCATGACGATTTCCGGCCCGCCCGACGGAGATCAAAGTGATCCAAGGCGCAAGGCGCCACATGGAGTACTCGGTTGCAGACCAACTTCTCCCCTGAGCAGCTCGCCGACCCGCATGTCGCCGAATCCGAAACGATCCTGCGCAAATGCGTGCATTGCGGTTTCTGCACGGCCACTTGTCCGACCTACGTGGTTCTCGGCGACGAACTCGACAGTCCACGCGGGCGGATCTACCTGATCAAGGACATGCTCGAAAACGGCCGTGCGGCAGACAGCGAGACCGTCACCCATATCGACCGCTGTCTCTCGTGTCTGTCCTGCCTGACCACCTGTCCTTCGGGTGTCGACTACATGCATCTTGTCGACCACGCCCGCGCGCATATCGAGAAGACCTATAAGCGACCGTTCAAGGACCGGCTCGCCCGCGCGGTCATTGCCGCCACTCTTCCTTATCCGTCACGGTTCCGGCTGGCGCTCGGGGCTGCCGGTCTTGCGCGCCCGCTCGCCGGATTGCTGAAGAGGGTTCCCTTCCTCAGGACCTTCGGCGTCATGCTCGATCTGGCGCCGAGCGCGCTGCCGGTATCGCGGGGGGCAAAGCCGGCGGTCTACGCGGCAAAGGGCACGCCGCGCGCCCGCGTCGCGCTTCTGACCGGCTGCGCGCAGCCGGTGCTGCGGCCGGAAATCAACGATGCGACCATCCGTCTGCTCACTGGCCAAGGAGTCGAGGTCGTCGTTTCGGCGGGAGAGGGCTGTTGCGGGGCACTCGTCCACCACATGGGACGGGATGAGGAGGGGCTGAAGGCTGCTCGGCACAACATCGATGTCTGGCTGAAGGCGGCGGAGGAGGATGGGCTCGACGCCATCATCATTACCGCATCCGGCTGCGGGACGACGATCAAGGATTACGGCCATATGCTGCGGCTCGACCCGGCCTATGCGGAGAAGGCGGCGAGGGTTTCCGCGCTGGCCAAGGACGTCACCGAATATCTCGCGACCCTCGACCTGCCGGAGCAGGGGGCACGGAATCTCACCGTTGCCTACCACTCCGCATGCTCGATGCAGCATGGGCAGAAAATCACCGCGGCACCGAAGCAGCTCCTTAAACGGGCGGGCTTTTCGGTTCGCGAGCCGGCGGAGGGGCATCTCTGTTGCGGTTCGGCCGGCACCTACAACATTCTGCAGCCGGAGATCTCGGCGAAGCTGAAGGCGCGGAAGGTGAGAAATATAGAGGCGACCAAGCCTGAAGTGATCGCCACCGGGAATATCGGCTGCATCACGCAGATCGCCAGCGGCACGGAGATACCGATCCTGCACACGGTGGAGCTGCTCGACTGGGCCTATGGCGGTCCAAAGCCGGCGGGGTTGTGACAGTCAGGGGGTGAGCAGGGGACCCTCATCCGCCTGCCGGCACCTTCTCCTATTTTGAGTGCGAGAAGGGACTCGCGGAAAGGTCCCTGTCCCCTCTCCCCGCGTGCGGGAAGAGGGCTGGTCCTCGGGTGAGGAGAGGTCCAGTGCCGCCGTCAGCCGCCGAAAATGGTGCGGAAAATGTCGACGCCGCGATCGTCGAAATAGGTGTCGCCGGGCTTGCTGCCGGGGCCGATGACGACGACTTTCGTGCCGATCCCGGCGCGCTCATAGAGGTGTTCGACATCCTCGTTCATCATCCGGATGCAGCCCGAGGACATGTTCTGGCCGATGGTCCAGGGCTGGTTGGTCCCGTGGATACGGAAGATCGTGTCGCGGCCACCCTTGTAGAGATAGAGCGCGCGGGCGCCGAGCGGATTGTCGATGCCGCCGGGCTGCGTGATCGGCAGGATGCGGCCATTCGCTCTCTCGCGCACGCGCATCTCGGCCGGCGGCGTCCAGCTCGGCCATTCGGCCTTTCGGCCAACCTTGACGACACCGGACCAGCCGAAGCCGTCGCGGCCGACGCCGATGCCATAGCGCGTCGCCCGGTTCGGGCCGTCGATGTAATAAAGATACTTGCTGTTGGTATCGACGATGATGGTGCCGGGAGCCTCGTCCGTGCGGAAGCGCACCTTGGTGCGCCAGTATCTCTGAGGCGGCTTCTTCTGTTTGGCGACTTGAATGATGTCGGAACTTTTTACGCCCGCGCCGACAGTATCGGCCGGAGTAAATGCCGAAGCGTTTCCGGAGACAAGAAGAGCAGCGGCCGCAACTGCAAGCGCGGCCATCCCCGTGACATGACGTCTCATTACGATTTCCCTCTGAACCCTCGTTGCAAGCAAGCCACGCGATTTAACCGCAAGTGGGCGCGCGCGATACATTCTATAGTGCAACGATTTCGACGAGACTTGTATCTGAGGGAACATCTGTTGCTTCAAAACCACGGTTTGCGGCGATGAAGAGGGAAAAGAAGTATTGTGCATCCATGGTCGCTATATCACGACGACTTTTGTGCCGACCTTAACTCTCTCATAGAGATCGACCACGTCCTCGTTACGCATGCGGATACAGCCGGAGGAAACGCCGTAGCCGATCGTCCAGGGTGCATTGGTGCCGTGGATGCGATAGAGCGTCGAGCCCAGATACATGGCGCGAGCGCCGAGCGGATTCTCCGGTCCGCCGTCCATCCGCGCCGGCAGATAGTGGCCCCGCGCTGCCTCACGCGCGATCATTTCCTGCGGCGGCGTCCAGTTGGGCCACTCGGCCTTGCGCGTGATCCTGTGCTCTCCCGCCCATTCGAAGCCCGGCTTGCCGACTCCGACGCCGTAGCGCCGCGCGTCGCCGTTGCCAGTGACGAGATAGAGAAAGCGGTTGTTGGTGTCGATGACGATGGTCCCGGGCTTCTCCTTCGTCTCGTAAGCGACCATTTGCGGGAGGAACTGCGGATCGATTCTCGACTTTGCCGGCTTCTGTCTGCGCGTGATCGAGGCTGGCTGAACGGCTGCGTTGGCGGGGCGGCGGCTGAGCTCGCGCCGCTCCACCCGCTTTCGGGTGGTCGTGGGAACCTGCTGGCGATAGACCACGCGCTTGCCCGTCAGCTGCATCACCCAGGGGGCGGTCAGATCCGGGCTGACGATGACAGGCGGACGGTTTTGATAACGGTCCTGTGCGGCTGCAACCCCGGAAAGGATCGAAAGAAAGCATGCGGCAAAACAAAGGGATTTCTTCAGCATCGGACGGACTCGCTACTTGGCCGGAACAATCTGGAGGAGCCCGGGTGAGTTGCCTCGCCAAGGCCCTTACGTTCAATTCAATGGGGCGGAGCTCTGGGGAAATCGCATGCGCGTTCCAGCGCTCCGGCAATGGCGCGATGCTCTCATCTGTCCGCAACCGAACCGTAAACGGTGCGGCGCTCAAGGGCGGCCTCGGCAATAAAGCTTTGGGTAGGGTTATTCGCCTCTTTATCGATGTGGTTTGCAAATGGTAAACGGAACAAAAGAGAAACGATGGAGAGAGGCGAAATGGCAGCCAGGGGCTTGATTACGGGGGAAGACGGCCTTGATCGCTGTGCCTGGCACGGCAATCTGGGGGATTACCGCCGCTATCACGACGAAGAATGGGGCCGGCCGGTCGCCGACGATCACAGGTTGTTCGAAAAGATCTGCCTCGAAGGCTTTCAGTCGGGCCTCTCCTGGCTGACGATCCTGAGAAAGCGCGATGCGTTTCGCGCCGCATTTGCGGGCTTCGATTTCGACAAGGTCGCCGAGTTCGGCGAGGAGGACGTCGAGCGTTGCCTCGCCGATGCCGGCATCGTTCGCCATCGCGGCAAGATCGTCTCGACCATCAACAATGCCCGCCGGGCGAAGGAGCTGCGCGCGGAATTCGGTTCACTGGCGGCCTATTTCTGGTCGCATGAGCCCGATGGAAGCGAGCGTCCGAAGATCATCGATTTCGAGACCCTCATCGCCAATCCGACGACGCCGGCCTCAGTGCGGATTTCGAAGGATCTGAAGAAGCGTGGCTGGACCTTTGTCGGCCCGACCACCGTCTATGCCTTCATGCAGGCGATGGGCCTCGTCAACGACCATATCGAGGGCTGCTTCTGCCGTGCGCCGATAGAGGACCTGCGCCGGCGCTTCGCACGTCCGGCGGCCTGATTGCCGCATCCGGCAAGAACATCGCCCTCCCATTCGACGGGAGGGCGATGTTCTCTGATAGCAGTAGACTATCAAGGTTGGGCCGGGTATGGCCTGGCCGATTTGAAGGAGCGGAGCGCGTAGTATATCGCACCCGCTATGGCGACGCCGAAGAACCAACCGTAGACGCCCCACCATGCCGGCATGACGGATGTAAGCCCCGGCAGGATCGAGGAGAAGACGATCCCGATGCCGGCGGCGATCAGCGCGTTGACGTGCCAGCCGTTCTCGAAGCGGAACTCGCCGTGTTCGCGGTAGAGCGCCTCCACATCCACGCGGCCCTTCCGGATGAGGTAGTAGTCGACCATCATGACGCCGAAGATCGGGCCCATCGTATTACCGATCATGTTGACGAAGTGCGCGGCCCCGCCTTCCCAAGGCGCGAATGGATAGAGCGCGAGGGCGATCAGCGCCGCGACATAGCCACCCTTCTTGAAGTCGATGTGCTTGGGAAAGACGTTGGCGAAGTCGAAGGCGGGCGAGACGAAGTTGGCGACGACGTTGATGCCGAGAGTCGCCACCGCGAAGGTCAGTGCGGCGAGCAGCGCCAGGAACCAGCTGTCGAACTTGGCCGAGATCTGGTCGGGGTGCAGCAGCACCTCGCCATAGACATTGAAGGCGGCGATGGTTGTAACGCCGGCGACCAGCGAGAACAGGATGAGGTTGACGGGCAGGCCCCAGAGGTTGCCGACCTTCAGCGACCGTTCGCTCGGGCAGTAGCGCGAGAAGTCGCAGAAATTGAGATAGAGCGCGGAGAAATAGGTCACCCAGATCGCGGCCACTGCGCCAAGCGCGGCGAACGACCCCGGTAGGCCCGGCACGCCGGCATTCTTGGTCTTTTCAAGCAACACGTCCATCGGGATCGTGTGGCTGAACGAGAAGCCGCCCGCCTTGACGACGAGATAGATCGCAAGCAGCAGCATCATCACCCAGACTGCTGGACCGGCCCAGTCCTGGAACTTTCGAACAGTCTCCATGCCGTTCTGGATGATCAGCAGTTGAAGACCCCAAACGACGACGTAGCAGACGAGTTCGAGGGTGGAATGACCGAGCATGTGGCTCGACTGGTGGAACTGAAGCAGGCTTTCATTGCGGACAAGCAGCGCGACGATGGCGCCCGAGGCTGCCGCCGTCTGGGCGCCGTACCAAAAGCACGCGACGATGGCGCGGACGATTGCCGGGAAGTTCGCGCCCCAGATACCGAAGGACGCCCGGGCCAGGACCGGGAAGGGCACGCCGGTGCGCACGCCGGCAACGCCGACAAGCTGCATCAGGAAGAAGATGATGAGCGAGCCGATGCCGATGGCCAGGAGGAAGTTCATAAAGCTGCCGCAGAAGAGAAACAGGCTGGCGGCAAGATAGTAGCCCCACAGGCTGTGCACGTCCGATGTCCAGACGTTGAAAATGGAGAATGCGCCCCAGTTGCGTTCTTTGGCGGGCGCGAGGTCTTCGTTGTACAATTGTGGAGATGCACCGGGTGGTATCGTCATCGTTTCCCCTCTTGACGTCATGGCACCTGTGCCTATGGAAGAGGAGCTTGCCGCCCACTGTCAATATCGCTGCGGGCTCAAAGTGCTACAGCGACCTTTGCGCGCCTCATAAGACGCGCGGCGCTGTAGGAAACGTATCGGAGGACGGCATCCTCTCCACCCTCATCCCTGTGCTTGTTGTATAGCCCGGACACATGACTGACAGGTGTTCGGGGAGATGGCTGACACGTTCATACTGGCATGGATCGGCTTCGCGAGGAGGTTGTCCATGCCGTGGAAAGAGGTGTCGGTTATGGGAGAGAGGCAGGAATTTGTGCGGCTGGCGCTGGCGGAGGGTGCGAACCGCCGGGAGCTGTGCCGGCGGTTCGGGATCAGTGCCGATGTGGGCTATAAGTGGCTGGCGCGGTGGCAGGCAGGTGACCGGGAGCTGGCTGATCGCTCGCGCCGCCCGCATGTGAGCCCGTTGCAGTCGAGCGCGGCGGTGGAGACAGAGGTGCTTGCGGTGCGCGATGCGCATCCGGCGTGGGGCGCACGCAAGATCGCGCGCGTTCTGGAAGACCGGGGGCAGCATGCGCCGGCGCCTTCGACGGTTCATGCTATCCTGAAGCGCCATGAGCGGATCATGCCGCCGGTCGGTGGCGCGCCGGCGACCCAGCGCTTCGAGAAGGAGGCGCCGAACCAGCTCTGGCAGATGGATTTCAAGGGCTGGGTTCGGCTCGGCGATGGCACGCCCTGCCATCCGCTGACGATGGTGGACGACCATTCCCGCTTCGTGCCTTGCCTGGCGGCCTGCGCCAACCAGCAGGGAGTGACCGTGCGCGGCCATCTGGAGCGGACATTCCGGCGCTACGGCCTGCCGGACGCCCTTTTCGTCGATAATGGCGCGCCCTGGGGCGAGGCCTCGGGCAAGCGTTGGACAAGACTTGGCGTGTGGCTGTTGAAGCTCGGCGTCGGCCTCCTGCATAGCCGGCCCTATCATCCGCAGAGCCGCGGCAAGAATGAGCGCTTCCATCGCACGCTCAAGGCCGAAATATTCGATTTCGCCCGATTTTCCGATCTGGCTGCCGTCCAGCGCGCCTTCGATGCCTGGCGCGAACTCTATAATTTCGAGCGGCCCCATGCCGCGCTCGATCTCGACGTGCCGGCCCGTCGCTATCGTCCCAGTTCGCGCCCCATGCCCGAGCACCTTCCAGAGGTGATCTACGATGAAGGCGAGGTCGTCCGCACCGTCCCCAGCACCAAGGCCTATGTCAGCTTCAAAGGCCGCAAGTGGAAA